>JBGUKW010000141.1:0-3829 GCA_045114665.1 Candidatus Xenobia bacterium
CTGATCCTTGGAAACATGAATTTATATATATTTGTCCAGGAGCAGATCACACAGCGAATTCTGATTCTTTATCTGAAGAGGAAGAATCAGATGAGAATTATTTGAGATTTGATTTGAGTTCTCTTGGATCCGATGGCACTGAGAGTGATGATGATATAAATAGTTGGAATTTACCAGAAAATTAAGTTCGGAGGTTTTTTTACAATGTCTGTCAATGTATCTTCTGTATCTGCTGATCAGCGTCTTTTGCTTGAACTCTTAAAGAGAGCTGTACAGCAAGGAGCAACTGATTTACATGTTGCGGGGAATGCTCCTCCTGTTTTGCGTATAAGAGGAGAATTAGTACCACAGTCTGCTCTTGGAGTTATAACTCCAGAGATATCACAGAGAATGCTTTTTTCTATTCTTTCAGAATATCAGCAAGAAGAATTTATAACAGAAAAAGAAATCGACCTTGCTTATGAAGCACCTGGTATTGGAAGATTTAGGGTTAATATATTTTTTGATAGAAATGCAATAGGAGCTGCTTTTAGAAGAATTCCTGATGAACCTATTGCCATTGGTAAACTTGGTTTGCCACCTATTATTACAAAATTATGTGATAAAGAAAATGGTCTTATTTTGATTACAGGAGCAACAGGAAGTGGAAAAACTACTACACTTGCTGCTTGTATTGATTACATAAATACACATTTTAATAGACATATAATTACTATTGAAGACCCAATAGAATATATACACAAAAACAAAAAATCTCTTATAAGACAGAGAGAAGTTGGGCTTCATACCAATTCTTTTAATTCAGCTTTAAGAGTTTCTCTTCGTCAAGACCCTGATGTCATACTTGTCGGAGAGATGAGAGACATGGATTCTGTTAAAGTAACACTTACTGCTGCAGAAACTGGACACCTTGTTTTTTCAACACTTCATACTAATGGAGCTGTTGAGACAATCGCAAGAATTGTAGATATATTTCCTGGTGAAAATCAAGGTCAAATAAGAGTTCAGTTGTCAGCAACACTTGAAGGTGTTTTATCTCAGACTTTGATTCCTATGCCAACTGGAAAGGGAATGGCTCTCGCATGTGAAATTCTCGTGGCTACACCTGCTGTCAGAAATATTATAAGAGATGGCAGAATGCACACTATGAAGGGATTAATGGAAATAGGAACTGAAGCTGGTATGCAGACAATGGAATATTCTCTTAAAGAACTATATTTGAGAGGAAAAATTACTTATGAAGATGCTGAGGCAAGAGTTTCTGACATTGAAGGATTTAAGAAACTCATCGGAGCATTGCCTTCTGATAATATAACTGGTGCGGAAGGTATCTAAAAATGAAAAATCTTCTTGTTTTTTATGCTAAGAGGCTTGCTTATAAGGGATTTTTTCCTGGTACAAGTGGAAATATAACAATGAGGCTTCCTGATAATACTATCTTGATAACACCTTCAGGAAGGGCTAAAGATTTACTTCTAACTGAAGATATAGTAAGAATAGATTTGAATGGTAAGATTTTAGAAGGTAATCGTAAGCCTTCAAGTGAAATAAAAATGCATTTGTATATATATAAGATGAGAAAAGATGTAAATGCAATAGTTCATTCTCATCCTGCTTATACTGTTGCAGCATGTTGTTCTGGAGGAATAAAATCAGAACTTCTTGCAGAATCTTTATTGGTTTTAGGGGATGTTCCATTGGCACATTTTGCTTCACCTTCTACAAGTGAAATTTGTGATTCTATTTCTCCATTTATCAATTTTTCAAATGCTTTTCTTTTGGCGAACCATGGTGGAGTTACCCTTGGAAAAGATATTGAAGAGGCATCAAATAGAAATGAATCACTTGAAGCACTTTGTAAAGTTTCTGCGATTACGAATATGTTAGGGATGCCGATATATTTGAATGAGCAAGAGTTAAAAGAATTGTATGATACTCATTAAGTAGATAAAAATAGCTATTTTCTAAAAATAATTTAGAAAATAGCTATTTTTTTTTGTGTTCAATAAGTTATTTTCACTTGTTTTGTGATGTAGATAAGAGAGAAAATAAAATAGTGATTTCACACAATCAAGACAATAAATAGAGGAAATTAAGAAAAGAAAAAGCTGGCATAAATATAATTTGTGACGAAATATAAAAAAGTTAAAAAATACAGGAAATAAATATATACCATAAATATTTTTTTTTGTCAAGATATTGATTATTTTTATTGAATATGTTAATATATATAAAAGTTTCCCTGCTGTGTTTGCTTTATGCTCGTGATATGTTGAGCCAACAAGATTACATAGGGAGTTGTACTCCTTTAAGTTTAGTGAAGGCCCACCTTGTAGTGGGAATCCTTGCTTAGAGGGTTCGAGGATACCCCCACCTGCTTAGGCAGGTTCAATTATCAGAGATGGCGACATTTGCGGGGAACTTCTTTTATTTTACAAGAATTTTTGGGACGATTCTATTTTAGAATTCTTATTTTGTACTTTCTGCCATTCTGTGGCTTTATATATATAAAAAAAAAGAAACATTTTCGCCACTTAATTTTGAATTAATTGCAAAATTAAGGAGAAAAAAAATAGGGAGGTTTTATGGATCAATCCATAATAGGGAATGGAATTCTTGCTCTTGAAGATTCTTATGATAATGATGCTGAATTTAGGGCTTCATTCGATTCTGTTCAAAAGATTTTTTCGTTGGAATGTTTTGCTAAAGATTCCCCAGAAATGGAATCATTTTATGAATCTGTATTTTGGAATGGTCCAAATTGTTTCCCTCTTGAAGATTCTTGGACTTATCGATTCAGAATGACAACTTATAAAGATATTGGTACGGCAGTTGAAAAAGCTGTTTTTATTGTATATATAGAAACAAAAGTTGGTTTAATGCCAATAAAAGGCAGAGCCTCTGCAGATGATTGGAAGAAATTTACTGATCAGTTAATATATACAGTGAATGGTGAAAAATATATACTTCAAGCACCAGATTTTCTTCTTTTTTAAAACATTTATCTGATTTTTGGAGTTAAGGGGGGAAATTTTTTGTCAGATTTTGCAGGTAAAAGAATTTTAATAATTATTCTGTCAGGTGGCATTGGGGATGTTCTTTTGTCAACAGTTGTTTTAAAGCCTTTGAAAAATTATTATCCTGATTCTTCTATAACTATGATGGTTAAAACAGGTATGGAAGAATTGCTAGATGACAATGAGTTTGTAACTGAAATTTTATCTGTAAAAGACGGAAATTTAAAAGGAAAAAATTTTGATGAATGGCTTGAAAAAATAAAAGAACGTCATTTTGATATAGCTATTGTTCTTTGGAGTAGAGCAGAAGAAGCTCATCTTGTCTATCGTGCTAAAATTCCAGTTAGAGTAGGGCAAGGTTCTCGTCTTTTTTATAGTTTTTTATATACAAATAAAGTTTCGGTTCGTTCTGAAAAAGGTGATACGGTTACACATTGGACAGATATAATGCTCGATTATGTTAGAGCATTGGATATTCCTGTTTCTAAGGCTGAAGTTATTTTTAGATTTCCCACAGATGATTTATTTTATGATATGAAAATGCTTTTAAATCATTATGCAGGTGATAAAAAGGGACCATTTTGGGGACTTCAGGTTTGTAAGGGGTTAAAAACAGATATTGAAAAATGGCCTGTTGCATATTTTGCTAAGTTGGGAGATACAATTGTTGAAGAACTTGGTGGAACTTTAGTTTTAACAGGTTCAAGTTCTGAAATTCCAATTGTAGAAAAAGTTTCTTCACTTATGAACAAGCCAAATATAAATTTTGCAGGTAAAACAAATATAAAAGAACTTGCTGCATTGATAACTTG
>JBGUKW010000142.1:0-10443 GCA_045114665.1 Candidatus Xenobia bacterium
AATTATTTTTTTGCTAAGTATAGTAATAGGTACTGTTATTGCTGTTGTATTTGGAGCTATTTTATCTGGATTGCACTAATATAAAATTATATTTCGTTTTTTAGCATCGAGATTTTTTATATATCTCGGTGCTTTTACTTTATTTTTTTGTGGAGGAAAATTATGAGTTGTGATCACAATTGTTCTTCTTGTTCTTCTGATTGTGGGGACAGAAAGCAAAAATCTTTGAAAGTTGCTGTAAATTCAAGTTCAAAAATAAAAAAAGTTATATCTGTTATGAGTGGAAAAGGTGGAGTAGGTAAGAGCTTGACATCTTCACTTATTGTTTCTGCACTTAGAAACATGGGATTTAAGACAGCACTTCTTGATGCAGATATTACTGGACCTTCTATTCCAAAGATGTTTGGAATTAAAGAGAAGGCAATGGGAAGTAGTTTGGGGATTGTTCCTGCTATGTCTAAAGGTGGAACAGAGGTTATGTCGTTAAATTTGCTTCTTGAAAAGGATACAGATCCTGTTGTTTGGAGGGGACCAATAATTGCTTCAACAGTCATGCAGTTTTGGACAGATGTAATTTGGGGAGATATTGATTTTATGATTGTTGATATGCCTCCTGGTACAGGTGATGTCCCATTGACTATATTCCAATCATTGCCTTCAGATGGTGTTATAATAGTTACATCTCCACAGGATTTGGTAAATATGATTGTAGAAAAATCTGTAAATATGACTTCATTGATGAAAATTCCAATTTTGGGAATTGTTGAAAATATGAGTTATTTTAAATGTCCAGACTGTGGAAAAGAACACAATATTTTTGGAAATAGCAATATTGATGAAGTAGCTAAAAAATTTGATATAGATTCTGTTTCAAAAATTCCTTTGGATATGAATATTGCTAAATTTGCAGATTCTGGAAATATTGAGTCTTTAAATACTGAATATATAGACAATTTAGCAAAGAAAATTTCTATAATGATATAATTATATGCATTTAGGCTAAAGTTTTGAATTATAATTTAAAATTTTAGCCTTTTTACTTCGTACTAATTTTATTTGGCGAACCTTTATTATCTAAAAAACAACTAAAAACAACAAAAATAAAATATCAAAAAAAATAGGGGATAATCTTTTGTCATTTTCACAACAGATTATTTTTCCAGCAATTTAATCATATCATACCATTTTGTATTTTTTGTAAATGATAATTCTTCATATAATTTTTTATCAGAATCAATCATTTTACTTGGAGAATTTGTGAAAAAAATTGATATTCCATAAGAATAAGCATATTCTTCATACATACTGCCAGCATTTGAATAATTTAGAATAGCATTATTGATTATAGATTTCATTACATTTTTTGCTGTTTCTTTTATATTTTCATCTGTTATATCTTTGCAAGATGATATCGAATTCATCATATTGTAAAGATCAAAAAAATTATAGTCAAAACCGTAGTTTACAGCATCTTCTTTCTTTGGATTTAATAATATATTCTCTCTTATTTTTTCCAAATTATTTTCATCTGTTGATATAACTGCTTTTGCAAAATTATCTACCTTGTTTTTTAAATCTTCAAGTTTTGAAGTGTCTATTATCGCAAATGTATTTACTTCCTTAGGATATTCTTTTTGAACATCAAAAATTATTTCTGCAAATTGTCGAGGATCTATTGATTTTGATATTTTTGAAGTATTTTCTATCAAATCTTCGTCTTTATATCTATCTTGAAGCAATTTAGTAGCTTTTGGTAATATTCCAAATCGAGTATTAGAATTAATCTTTTTTGTTGATTCATCATCTGAAGATGTTAAAATTTCTTCATAATGCCAACCAACAGATGATGTAAGTTCTTCTGAACCTATTATATAATCTGTTACATCTTTATATTCATAGCAAGGTTCAAGCTCAGCCATAACGCAAGCATCAAATCCGAGTATGTTTATTTTCATTCCTGTTTTTTCTTCAGCTTCTTGTATGGCTTCTTTGACATCTACATTAGTCATTATACTTCCTGCAGAATCATCTATAAGAAGTCCATAATAGCCTCCTCCATGGTTGTTTAATACCAAACAAACATTATCGGCTGGATATTTTGTCATAGCTTCTTTTAGACATGTTGCCAAAAAATCTTTGCTTCCACTGTCAACATCTCCATAATCTGTGATCAATTCAGAATTGATTAAATTTATTTTGTCATCTTTCTTTATATAATATCCTCTTGCACCTTTCCAATCTATAGAATTACTCCACTTGGAATGTTCCCAACCATTCTTATTTTGGGGATCGCCAATATCTATATAAGCTACAATGTGGGTATTTTCATCTGAGCCAACTTTTTCAAGAGAATCAAAATTTGCTAATTGGTTATATATTATATCGTCATTATCTCCAGCAATATAAATTAAGAACAGCCACGATTTTTTTTCAGGATTATTTGATGGATTATCTGATGGATTATCTCCATTATTTCCATTGTTATTATTTGCCAATATGAAAAACAATGGATTAATGGAATTTTCGCTTTTGCTCCCACCGCCTCCACCGCAACCATATAGGAATATAAACGATAAAACGAGTATAAACCCTAAAATATTTTTGAAAATTTTCATGGCTGTTCTCCTTTTATATTAATTTTCGCTATAGCTTCCACCAGCTGTCCACATATACATAAATTGAGGTGTTTGACCTTCAATTAATGTTTTGACAGATGGGATAGGTGATTCATTTTTGGACTCGAATAAATCTTTGAAATAGTCTAATTTAGGTTTATAATTTACAAGTTGTGCTGTATCCAAATTTGCCATTTCTTTTGCTTTGTTGAAAGCATCTTCTTTATAGCCAACTCCATCAATAAGACCGAGTTTTAATGCTGTTTTTCCTGTATAAATTCTTCCGTCTGCTAAATTTGCAACTTGGTCTCTTGTCAATTTTCCTTTTCTACCTTCTGCTACTACATCTACAAATTTATTCCACATTTCTTGTACTAATGATTGGAAGAAAGCTTTTTCTTCTGGGGTCATTTTTCTTGTAAATGATCCCATATCTTTAAAACTTTTATTACCATTAGATTTGTTTGAAGTTATGACATTCCATTTTATTCCCAATTTATCGAAAAGTTTTTCCATTTCCATAAATTGAGATATTACTCCAATACTTCCAACTAAAGATGTTTCTGTTGCCATAATATAATCTGTTGAAGATGCGATATAATAACCACCAGAAGCTGTTATATTTTCGCAATATGTTATTACTGGAATTTTTCTTTTTGCTTTAAACTTTTTTATGTCATTCCAAATTATGTCTGTTGGAGTGATTCCACCTCCAGGGCTATCTATAGTAAAAATTATAGCCCTTATAGACTGGTCTTCTGATGCTATTTTTAGATTTTCCTTTATTCGCAATGAGAGATTTTTCTTTATATTGTCGCTTTGGTCATCCATAATAGCTCCAACTACTGGAATTTCAAGAATTCTATTTTTACTTGATTGTTCTCCCATTACAAAATTGTAATTTGGATTATTGAATACTGTTTTATTTGAAGATTTATTTTTTGATCCAGCAGAGGCTAAAAACATTACAAACATAAAAAATATGAGAAAACAAACGGCTAATCCGCCACAGCCAATTCCTATAGCCCAAGCCCAAGTATTTGATTTCTTTTTTGTTTTAGTAGAGGCTTTTTTCGATTCTATATTTTGTCTGATATTGTCTTGATTACTTGTCTGCTTATTTGATAAATTATCAAATGGATCATTTTTCTTTTCTTCAGTTTTGTTTTCTTCTTTGTTTTCTTCTTTGTTTTCGAAATTTTGTTCGATTTTTTCGCTTTTTTCTTCTAATTCTTTTTTTTCATTAGAATCATTTTTTGGCGTTATATTATCCAATTTTTTACACCTTCTTTTTTTATATAGATTATATGTTTATATATTTATATATTTTATCAGATTATATTTCATCAGATTTCTTAACATTCCTTTTTATTATTATCCAATAAATTTATCGAAATATCAAATATATTTTTAAATTTTAATAGGTATAAAATTTATTGTTTATTATTTATATGAGAAGGAATAAGAAATATTTTAAATGAATATTAATGAGAATTTTTGTTTAGAGGTTATTTTTTATGTTTGACTGGATTTATAACATCATGAAACCTTTGCCGGATGCAAAGGAAAAAGTACCTGCAGAAAAAATTGATTCTGTCTATAAAGCATATAGATGGAAGATGTTCTTGGGTATGTATTTTGGTTATGTAATATTTTATTGGCTCAGAAAAGGTGAATCTTTTGTTCGTCCTATGTTTGCAAAAGAAATGTTTGGAACTGGATTGACAATCGAGCAACTTGGTATTTTAGGAACCATAATGTATGTAACTTATGGTATTGGCAAGTTTTTAAATGGAATGTTGGCAGATAGATGTAACATTAGAGTTTTTATGGCAACAGGTCTTTTGGGAGCTTCACTTGTCAACTTGTTTTTCCCATTTGCTCCTTCTCTTGTAATACTTTATGTACTTTGGGGACTTAATGGTATATTCCAATCAATGGGATTTCCTCCTGTAGCAAAGGGATTAGTTCACTGGTTTGCACCTAAAGAAAGAGCTACAAAATGGACAATATGGTCATCATCACATACTTTTGGAACTTGTACCGTAGGTTTAGTAGCAACTGGCTTTTTGGCTATGGGAAATTGGCGTTATGTTTTTGTAGCTTCAGGCATTATAGGTATAATCGGTTCTATAGGTCTTCTTATGACATTGACAGATAGACCACAGGCAGTAGGACTTCCAAAAATTGAAGATTATAAAAATGATAGAATGCCTGTTGTTCCAGAAAAAAATTTAAATCGCAGACAAATTCTTTTTAGATATGTTTTTGGAAATGGATTTCTTTGGATTTTAGCAATAACATATGTTTTTGTCTATTTCATTCGTTTTGCAACTCTTGATTGGACAGCTAAATATCTTGTTGATGAATGTGCTTTCACACCAGGTGGGGCTGCTGCTACTCTCGCTATAATGCCTTTTTTTGGTGTACCAGGTGGAATTGTAGCAGGTTGGATTGCAGATAAATATTTTAAGGGAAGATGTGCTCCTATCAATATAATTTTCTTGGTCATTCTTGGTATTGCTTGTACATGTTGTTTGCCAAGTGTTGGATTACTTTCGCCTAATAAATTTGGAGTTTGGTCTCCTATAATAAATGGAGCTATTCTTGGTGCTATAGGATTCTTTGTCGATGGACCTCAAAATCTTGTAGGTGGTGTACAGACATCAAGGGTAACTGTTCAAGATGCTGCTTCTGCTGCAACAGGATTTACTGGAATGTTTGGTTATCTTGGAGCTGTTTTGTCAGGTGTTGGTGCTGCTTGGATCATAAATGCACATGGTTGGCAAGGATTCTTTGCATCTTGCATTGTTGCTTGTATTATTTCTATAATTCTTCTTATGTTTACCATTAAAAAGGAAGAAGAGGGAGTTGCTAAAGCGAATGAGTTAAAATCAAAAAATCAGCAAGAAACTTCTGAAGAAGAAAAGGTTGAAGTAATGCCTGCAAGAGAAGGCAAAATTATATGTCCACATTGTGGAGCAGAACAAGATGATACAGGAAGAAAATTCTGTGTTGAATGTGGAAAGAATTTGAAATAGCTTGTAGAGGTATTGATGAGAAAAAATAGAAGTCCTGAAAATAAATGCAGTGTTTGTGGTTTCATACCAAGATTATGTATCTGTTCGGAAATAGAAAAAGTTAATCCTAAAATTAGAATTATTTTGATTCAACATTCTTTGGATGCTCGAAAGCCTTCAAATACTGGAAATCTTTTAAAAGGAATAACAGATTGTGAATTGATAAGATATGGCAAATTAGAAGATAAACCAGTTGACTTGGAAGCTATAGAAAAATTAAATGCTTTTGTTCTATATCCATTTCAGGACTCTATTTTATTGACAAAAGAAATTTGGAGAGAAGATGAAATTCCGACAATTATTATTCCTGATGGTACTTGGAAACAAGCATCAAGACTTGCTTCAAGATTAAGAGGACATTGTCGTGGATTTTTGAGATTTCCTGAAAATTTTGTTACAAATTATAAATTGAGAGATTCAAGAGAAGATTTTAAACTCTGTACTTGTGAATCAGCGATGAATGTATATGGAATTTTGGGAGATGCAAAATCTGAACAAGCTGTAAAGAATGCGTTTGAACTCTTTGTTTATAGAAATTTAAAAAATAGAGGTCGAATTCAATTTTTTCAAAAAAATAGGATTTGATAATTTGATTAAATATTCTTAATTTTATATCACAGTTGTCTATTTGAAGATAGCTGTGATTTTTTTATGTCAATATCTGTCATTTTATATTTTTTTCAAGGAATTATCTAAATAGCATAGAATTAGTAAAAGTTATTTAAATTATTTTGTGAATATTGGAGATATAAAAATTTGAATACAAATACATCACAAAAAGAAAAATGTCCTTGGTGTTTTAAAGGAAGCAGTGAAAATAAGTATTGTCCATATTGTGGAAGATTGACTGGACGAGTTTCAGAACCAATACTTTCACAACATAAAAATTCGCCTTCAGTTAAAATGGCTGAAATTGCTGAAGGTTCTTCATTTTTTATTAGATTTGAGCATATAGAAGGATTTCCTGTCAATATAGAATGTGATATTTCGGAAGCAAAAAATATATCATTTAAAGATAAACCAACATATTTGAAAGACTCGATTACTGCAACGAAAGAAGTTAATGCAAGTTTCGAATTTTGTTTAAAAGATTATAGAACACCTCCTTTTGGAATTATAAGTTTTAAATTGAACAATGGAGAAAGAAATCCAAATGAAATTTGGGAGATAGATAATTTTAATACAATAAACTATAAAATTGATGGAAAAATTTCTGTCGCTTCTTCGGAATGGACTTTGGGCAGTGAATTTTTATTTTTCTCAAATAAATTGGATAGACAAAATATTTCTATATATAACCCTTCAAGCATTGACAGAGATTTTGTAATAGAATCTCCTAATGGTTATAATATTGATTCAGTTGATTCTATTGGTAGTGCTGAAATACCTATAGAAGGATATAAAAATGCCGTTTTGTCTATAAAAAAGAATAGTAATTCAGAAAATCCAACATATTGGGATGTAGGTAATCAAAGAGTTGAACTTTTTGAATTTCCAAAACAAAAAAATACTAATCGTAGAAAACTTAGAATATCTTTTGATTTGGGAGCAAAGACATTTTCTATAAGAGCTTGTTGGGTTGGTGGAAATCCTTCTTTCGGTAAGACGACAAATTGTGAAATAGAAGATATAGGTGGAAAATATTTTTCTCCTTCAATGATTATGGATAAAACAGGAAGAGAATTTTATTTTTCAAGTGAAGCTGATGAGCGTATTTCAAATATGAAAAATCCTAATTTAGTTCCTATAACAGGATTAAAAACATTAATTAGAGATTTCAATGAAAGATATAGTCCAAAGTGGACTAATGAATATTTACTGTCAGTATTGTTTTCAGAAGTTTATAATATAATAAAAAGATGGGCAGAAAATCTTTTTGACAGTGTTGGTAAAACTATTCCAGTAGGTTTTAAATTTAACACTTATTTTAGTCCTGAATATGTTTTTACTTATCCAGTATTAGAGTCAGAAGAAAAGACAAAAAGATATAAAGATATATTTAAAAGAGCATTTTTGACAGCATTTAGTGATGAAGATATAGATGAATCACAAATATGTTTCATTTCTGAACCTGAAGCTGTTTTCAATTATATTATTTTAAAGCGTCCTGATATTTCAGCAACATCCAGTGGAAAACTTTTTGCAGTTATTGATTCAGGAGCTGGAACAACCGATTTATCTGTTGGTAAAATTAAGAAAGAGAAAGGGATTATAACCCTTACAGATATAAAATCAATTTCTTTAGACCTGACAGAAGAACAGCAAAAATATTATGGAATAAATACACAACATTTTTCAGGTAATTTACTTGATTTTATATTTCAGGATGTATTAGAAAAAAATGCACAATTTATTTTGAGATCTCCTGCTGGTTATATATATAGAAACATGTGGGAGGAAAAGTGGGGAAGTGCTGCAAGCAATATGCTTAAAGAAAAAATGAATTATTCCAAGGCAATAAAAGAACGATTTGAACTCAATATTTCAAATGGTAGCCCTGTACAAGTAGTATTCCCTACAGAAACTGTAATTGTTGACTATAAGGCTTATGGTGAAAAAGTGATAGAACCTGCTGTTGAAAGAATATTTTCTGAAGAAAATAAGAAAAAAATGTCTGATATGAATATTGAGTTTAGAGAAATAGGAATGGTTGCTTTAGTTGGTGGTTCTAACATCTGTAGATATTTGAGAAGTTCTATTATTTCTAAACCTTCATTCCCTTCAAATGCTACTAAACAAGATAAATATTTTAAAGAAAATGACAGATTGTATTCAATAGTAGAAGGTGCTTGTCTTCCTATAGAGTCACTATTTAAAACTTCTTTTGCAACATTTACTATAAAAGATGAATCAAATGATGATAAAACAATAGCAATAGAAGGAGAATCTATTCTTCCACAATCATTTCAAAGAAATGTTAGCTACAATGAATCTAATATTGCAATATTAGATTTATTTGCTGAATCATCATTGTGGAAGGGAACTAAAAAAATTGCTACTGCAATATCTAAAAAGAGCAATTTTGATTCAGAATATGATGCTGAGGAAGCTATATTTGAGATAAATATTGATGATAAGAAATGTATATGTAGTGATGAAAAAAATAAAAATATTTGTTGGAATATAAATATTTCTTAATTTGAGAGAATATAAATTTTGGAGGAAAAGATGTTAAAGTGTCCAAAATGTGAGGGTGAAATCTCTTCAAAACTTCCAAAAGATTTGCCTGAAAAAAATGTGAGATTCTGTCCAATTTGTGGTCATAATTATAGATATAATTGTCCTATCTGCTCTAATACAAAAAGTAATGGTCAGAATATGATAAGCATAATAGGGATAGGATATCCTGATCCTGATGAAATTAGATGTCCTGATTGTAATAGTCTTTTATATGTATGTGAAGAATGTGGAAGGCTTTCGGTTCCTTGGCTACAGCGTTGTCCAAATAAAAAATGTAAAGGTAGATTGATAAAATCTCGCGATTTATCTTCAAATACTTATGATGGAACAGGTTTTTGTGAGAGTTACAAAATAAAATTATCATTAAATGATAATAAATATATATCTAAATCAAAAGAAATTTATCAAAATGAGAATGACTGCTCAGAATTGTATTCTGCAAAAATATTAGGTGGATATCTTTTTGTATGGCATGATACTCTTATTGATATTTTAGATATTGATAACAATTTTAGAAAAGTCAAACAATCTATACCAATTCTTGGGGCTAAAAAATCAAATATATCTCCCTGCATGGCACTTTTGGCAGATAATATTATAATAGCTGCTGAAGATAATTTTTTGTGGTTTAATTTAAATGAACAAGTTGATATTGATGAATTAATAACAGGCAAGCC
This sequence comes from Candidatus Xenobia bacterium, assembly GCA_045114665.1. Taxonomy (GTDB): domain Bacteria; phylum Vulcanimicrobiota; class CADAWZ01; order CADAWZ01; family CADAWZ01; genus CADAWZ01. Next base: position 9,553 of record JBGUKW010000142.1, read on the forward strand.
TGTTGGATTGATATCAGGACATTGTGGAGTTGCTATGTGGACTGAATATAATGGAGCTTATTATCTATATACAGCCTTATGTCCAAAAGCCAATTCTAAGCCACACATCAAACAGGTTATTTTTGATTCTGACAAATATCAATTAATGGAAAAATCAAATTGTTTGGCAATGTCTGATACTGCATTATATTGGCAAGGTAAATATGGAAATATATATAAATATGATTTCTTTGAAGAATCATTAAAAGAAATTCCTTTTCTCAAGGGAAAAGTAGATTATATTTGGATAAATTCTAATAAAGTTTCTGTTGCCTCTTCTAATAATGGTCAATTTTGTAAAATTGAAGATTTAGAAGGATTAAGGGATAATAAATTTGAGAATTTTGATGGTTCTGTAAATGGAGTTTATGTATATAAAGATAAAGATTCTTCTAAATATGCCTATATTCTTGATAATAAAATAATGAGAAATGGAGATGGAAAATATCCAGCTCCAAATGGTGAACATGTAAATTCTGTTTTGTGTAAAGAAGAAAATGGAACTCTTGTTTTATTATCAATGTTTAAAAATATACAATATGGTGATGTTTTTGTATATATATATGCTCAGAGAAGAGATTCAAGCAGTCCAGACACTATATGGAGTAATCAGCAGACTAAAATAGAACCAATAGAAATGTTGTGTTTTGAAGATAAAATATTTGTTTTACATAAAAAAGGTATAGTTGTTATAGATAGAATTAAAGACAACTCGAAGATTTCTGACACAACTCTAATTGTAAATAATGATTTTCAAACTACATTAGAAGAAAATGAAGAAGAACAGGAAGAATTGCCAATAGATACAAATTTTGAATTAGATGATGAATCTGTTGAAGATATTCAACAGAT
>JBGUKW010000143.1:0-3182 GCA_045114665.1 Candidatus Xenobia bacterium
GAGTCCATTTAAATTACCCGAAACAAGAGATGCAACTAGCATTGCGACTAATAATCTTTTTTTATGCATAAAAAAACCATTCCTTTCCAAAAAAAATAAATTTTTATTGTTTCTTAATCTTAATATGAGTTTTTTTCAAAAAAATAAAATAAAATTTTCTAATTTTTTCGAAAAAAAATCATATTAAAAATAAAAGGGGTGTTTTAAAATTGGAACCAATCATTTATGAATACGAAGAAGTTCTTTTAGGGAAAAAAGCTATCATTTGCCTTGATTTCTTTCAAAAAAATGCGAAAGAATTGAACGAAAAACAAGCCCTTGCTGTTTTTCGCTATGCTTTTGAAGTTTATTTAAGGTGGTCGCCTATCCAAATAAGAGAAAATATAACAAAAGAACTTTTAGAAAAAATGAAATTAACACAGCTGATTCGGTATTTACAATTTCCTGCTGAAATAAATCCAGAAAAAGATTGTTACTATATTGCAAATATTATGTATCCATATCTTTTAGATATTGACTTTAAAAAGAATGTTTTGCATGTTTTTAAAGAATCCTTAAAAAATAAAGAAAAATTGCCAAAAGAATTTCTGTCTGAGGCAATCGGAGAGATTAGAGCAAATATTTGTATGCAATATATTTTGTCAGAAAAAATGTATTTTGAAACAACAGAAGAATTGTATTATTATTTTTACTCGAAAAAAGGTATTCAGGAATTAAAAAAATACAAGCTATATGGAGCAATTGGAAATTTTTACAATTCTCCTTTAGAATTTATGCACTTTTCTTTACCACAAGCGCAAAAAAACGAGTTCTTATATCACTACTATTTATGGAAAACAGAAAAAGAAGAAATGTGCTTTTAAACAAATTTTTGCATCTTTCTAATGCCTCCGCATGTAAAAATGTGGAGGCATTTTTTTATGAACTAGTTTGGCTAGTTCCTAACCTACTATATTTTATAAATATACCGCGTAAAACCCACGCATTTATGTGTGAGAGCATCAGAAGCAAGCATCAAATTCCATATCTTACGACAACAACCAAATATCTTGGCAAAACAGTTCTATCTGTTTGTTTGTAGGATATAATCTGTGTTTTGATTACCTTATTCCTGATGTTCTGTCGTTCACCCCATCAACTAAAGCTAATGGGATTTCTGACTAATTTGCTTTTAAAAAAAAAGGAAGAGGAAAAACCTCTTCCTAAAAAACATACAAATTACCATTGGGTATAGATAGAAATATCTGTGTCTTTATTGGCATTTTTCCAATCAAGATAAAGACTTTCTGTATTTCCGAAATATCCAGAAACGCAAATGGTAATATTACAATTATCTTTTTTAATGGAGTTATTTGAATCAAAAATTTCTGTTGCTGCTACTGAATAAGGAACATTAAGCGAAAAATCTTCTGTTCCTAATTTGGAACAACCAGAGAAAAGTCCACTTAACTGGACATTATTTTTTTCAAAACCAAAATTAATTACGCCTCCCTTTAAATTTGAACAACCGGAAAACATATTTTGAGCATCTTCAATTTGAGAAGTTTTTGAAATAGTTGGCATCTGTTCTAACGAAGAGCAATTTTCAAAGGTATGATGTGTGGCTGTTACACTATCTGGGATAACGATATTACAATTTAATTTTTTACATTCATAGAAAGCATAATTCATGAAGGATATATCTCCTGAAAAAGATACACTTTTTAATTCAGAACAACCATTAAAACAACCTGACATATCAGCTTTTTCAATACCAATTAGTTCGCCATCTATACTTGTTAATTTAGAACAATTATAAAATGTATAGTATAATAAGTTTGATGTTAATTTATCAAGAGAAACAACTTTCAGATTTGGACAATTAGCAAATGCATAACTCATACCTACATTTTCCCCATTGAAACCAGTTATAGATTTTAAAGAGCTACAACCATAAAATATTCTGGACAAAGACATATTTGAAAATTTAAGTCCTTTAAAGCAAATTGTTTCGATTTTGGAATTATCACAAAATGGACCAACTTGCTCATAACTTCCATATCGAACATAAACAGTCTTTGTTTCAAAAACAGTTTTATACTCTTTTCCATTTAAATAATAAGAAGCATATACATCTAAATTAACAGCATCTGGATTTATTGTTTTTAATGTAATCGTATTTTTTGTATCATCCAATATATAGCCATCTTTTGACACAATATCGAATAGTTCTTTTTGAGTTCCCATTGTTTCTGTTGGTCCTACTGTTGGTGTGGGATTAACCGTAGGTGTTATCGTTGGTTCCTGAGTAGGAATGGCTGTTGGAACAGTTGTTGGGGTAGCCGTTGGTTCCTGGGTAGGTGCAATTGTAGATGTAGCAGTTGGTATCTGTGTTGGTGTCGCTGTTGGAACAATGGTTGGTGTTACCGTTGGAATTGTTGTAGGTGTGGCTGTTGGTTCTTGAGTTGGCGTAACAGTTGGCATTACAGTCGGAGTAGCCGTTGGAGCCTGAGTAGGTGCCTGTGTAGGTAATTTTGTTGGTGGCACTGTAGGAGTTGCTGTCGGGTCTATTGTTGGAGTTGCTGTAATAATAGCTGTTGGAGTTGCAGTTACAGAAGGTCCAGTCGTTACTGGTGTTGCTGTAACAGTAGGCATTGTTGTAACGGATGGCGTTTCAGTGATTGAAGGAGCTGTAACTACAGGGGTTGGCCCCATTTGATTTTCTGAAACAATAACAAAATTTTTAGTGCTTTTGTTTCCAGCTTTATCAACAACAACAACCTTGTGATATCCTAATGTTGATACTAAATATTTTTTCTTTAAAACGTTTAATTTTTTCCCGTCCAAAGAAGCCTGTTTTACAGCAACATTATCAGAAACACTAAATTCTGTTGATTTTATGTAGGTCCCATTATTATGGATACCAGAAATAACAGGCGCTTTCTTATCAATGTAAATAACGTATTTTTTAGTTTTTCCTTTTTTGTTAACTACGCTGATTTTGTACTTTCCGGCTTTTGTCATTCTTAACTTGTAACTTTTTACCCCGGTCTTGATTTTTTTCTTCTTGTTATTTACAACAATTTTTTTAATACCCTTCTTATCCTTGAAGGTGTATGTTTTTGCTGTTTTGTAGTACTTGGTTGTTGTGCTTGCCGCATCAACACCGAGTCCATTTAAATTACCCGAAACAAGAGATGCAA
>JBGUKW010000144.1:0-2104 GCA_045114665.1 Candidatus Xenobia bacterium
GCCATTTTCTATCATCTGTAATATTTGTTTTGTTTTATCAACATAAAGATAATTTTCTGTACGAATATCTTCAAAATTTTGAATACCTATCTCTACTTCTAAATTTACTTAGAAGCTAATTTTTCCTTATCTTTATTATAAAACTAAATTATAAAATTAACCAAGCAAAATGTCAATTACACATAAAAATAGCGTACGGAGAATTTCTTCTTCGCACGCTATTTTTTATATTTTCACTTGCCTTTGTTCATCATCTGCAACAAATACGGCTGTTATTACTTTTTTTGTTAATTTATAAGTTGAAGCATAATCTCTCAATTTTATCTGTTCTTCTCCCTCTTGTCATTTTTTGTCAACATCTTTTGATGTTGGAGCAAATTTAAAGTGAAATTTTTTAAACAAAATAACATTCAGCAAAAAAACAAAAAAATGGCGTAGCAGTAAATAAAATAGGTCGTCTCTTTCGTCTGTTATTCAGAGTACAACTTGCCTCTTTTCATTATCAGCAACTAAAACAACAGCTATTATCTTTTTCCCTGCCCCCTTGTGGGGGTTATTTTTTAAAAACTCTGACGAGTTTTTAACTATTAGTTCATTTTTATAACTTTCTGCATATCGTTTGACTTGTTCTTGACCTTCTGCTCTCTTTTTATCTACTTCTTTTGAAGTATTTGCAAATTTAAACTCAATTATAATTATCTTGTCATTAAATGGGATTACCAAATCCGCACGACCATCTTTGCTATAAGATTCTTGAAATGTAGTTACACCTGCCCCTCCACGAAGCAACATAACAAATAAAGAACGATACCAATATTCATTTTTATTTTTAGGAAAATCACATTTTTTTTCTCCTTCTTTAGAAGGAGCGAATATTTCTTTAGGAATATTTTCTAAAGAATTATTAAATATACTTACTATCTTTTCAACATCCCCTTCCTTTAATGTTCTTATTGATTCCCAAAGAAAACTCCCAAAAGAAGCATAATCTTCTATTTGATAAATATCCCTCAAATATAAACGACTTATTGAGCTAAGAACTTCTAAATTTGGATAATCAAGCGTTAAAATTTCCCTGTCATTCTTAATTTCTATTTTTTTTATAGTTAAATAACCTGCCTGATATAAAAAACTCTCACAACTTGATTTTTCAATTTCATGTTCATCGACAAAATCTGACTCTACTTCCATATATCTAAATTTATCAGGATTTGTTATTCTATGCTTTTTTAAATAATCGTTAAGAAAAGAAGGAGAACCAGACAAATACCAATAATTTCTAAATCTATTTTTATCAAAGAAATTTAATACCGAAAATGGATTATAGACCCTTGTTTCTCCATCAAATGAAAAACCATCATAATATTGTTTTATTTTATCAAGAAGTTCTTCTCGGTTCATTGATAATTTTTTTTCAGTATTATCAAGCCACTCATCAAAATTTTCTTCAAGCTCTCGCTGAGTATATCCAACTATATCAGCATAACCTTCATCCATAGATATATCATTTAAATTATTTAATCCTGAAAATACCCCTGCTTTGCTAAATTTTGAAACACCTGTTACCATTACAAAAGACAAATATTGACTACAACTTTTCAAAACAAAATAAAATGAACGCAAATATTCTCGAATTTCATTTGCTTTTTCTATATTGTTTATGTTATCTGTTATTGGTTTATCATATTCATCTATAAGTATAACAACCTGCCCAAACTCTTTATATAATTTTATAATTAAATTAGATAAAGCAATATCTGCATTGTTATCTAAATCCATTGTTAAATCATTTATAGTTAAATAATTTTTAAATTGACTAATAATATAATAATTTAATTGTTCAGAACTATCGTAAGATTTCGAAAATCCCATATCTATTTTTATAACAGAACTTGGACTTTTAGCTTTTTCTTTTACCCACTCCTCAGCATAAAGACCTTTGAATAATTCGGCTTTACCTTTAAACATTGCTTCTAATGTAGATATTGTAAGAGATTTTCCGAAACGACGAGGACGAGAAAGAAAATAACATTTGCCATTTTCTATCATCTGTAATATTTGTTTTGTTTTATCAACATAAAGATAATTTTCTGTACGAATATCT
>JBGUKW010000145.1:0-4508 GCA_045114665.1 Candidatus Xenobia bacterium
ATAATGCAAGTTTTTTATTTAAAATAAAGGCATTGAACCTTTATTTTAAATGCACCTTATATATCCCCATAAATAAATTTAGGGGCATTACGGTGCATTTCTGTAAATAAAAAAAACACTAATTTTTTTATTTACAGACTTTTTAGCAGACCAAACCTTTATTTTTTTATACCTTGAAAAGCACCATAAGACCTTAAGAATAGGTATCATGGTGCTTTTCATTAAATTACAAAATATTTTCTAAGACCCAATTACATAAGATCTTTCATCTGTTGATAAAGAATGTTTGCCATTCCGACACCACCAGAAGAAGCCATAGATTTTGCAACTTCTTCATACATCATATCTTCATAGGTGTCTTTTTCTTTGTTTCCTTCGCCGTCTGACTTAGGAATAGATTTTTTCATTTCCTTCAACATCTGGCTAAGAAAAAGAGATTCAAACTGTTGACATGCGTCTTTTAGCTTGGTTTCATCTTGTTTCTTTGAAGGAGCCAAATCAGCTGCCTCATGCATAGGCTGAGGAGTAATTCCCTGAATCTGCATAATAAACCTCCATTATTTGACCGATTTGATTTTTAAGCTACTTTTTTCTGACTAACTATTTCAAAAACGGTTATTTCTGAAGCTGGCTTGCAGAGCGTGCCATTTCATCAGCAGCCTGAACGCCTTTTTGGTTCATTTCATAAGCACGCTGTGCTTGAACGATACTGATCATTTCTTCAATGACATTGACATTTGCTTTTTCAAGATGTCCCTGAGCTATTGAGCCGAGACCTGATTCTCCAGCTGTGCCTTTGAACATCTCTCCAGCGATAGGTGTTCTCTCAAAGAGATTGCTTCCCATTGCCTTTAATCCTGAAGGATTGAGGAATCTTACGAGTTCAAGTTTGCCAAGAACTTGTGGTTGTGTTGAAGAAATTGGAGTACCTTTGATTGTTCCATCTGATTCGATTACGATGTTTGAAACATCTTTAGGAATCTTTACGCCTAATGAATAGCCTGAACCTGAAAGAAGATTGCCTTCTCCGTCCATTTTGAGAGAACCATCTCTTGTGTAAGCATGTTTGCCATTTGGCATTGTTACTTCAAAGAAACCTTGTCCCTGAATAGCTATATCCATATCTCTTCCTGTCTGAAGCAAACTTCCGTCTGTGAAAATCTGCTGTGTGCTTGATGCACGAACACCCATACCGATTTGAGTTCCTGTTGTTGCCTCTGAACCTGGATCTTTTGTGTGTGAATAGAGAAGATCTTGGAAATCTATACGAGATTTCTTGTAACCTGTTGTCTGAATATTTGCAAGGTTGTTTGCTATATTATCAATGTTTGCCTGTTGTGCAGCCATACCTGATGCTGCTGTATAAAGACCTCTTAACATATTGGCACACTCCTTATTTTTAAATTTTTAAATTTTTCTTCAAAAAATTAATTAACTACTAAATGATATATTAGGTTAAAACTAACCTCTTGCTCTTCCTGTTTCAGAAACTGTCTTCTGAATCATCTTGTCTTCTGCCTGAAGTGTCTTTTGGTTTGCTTCATAAGCTCTCATGATGTTCATCAAATCAACCATAGACTGTACTGCATTGACATTTGCCATTTCAAGGAAGCCCTGTTTGACTGAAGCATCTGTTGCAACTCTGCCCTGTCCATAAGAAGCAAAGTTATTTGAACCGTCATGCTGAAGTCCTCTGTTTGACATGTTTGGATCAAATTCAGTGATCAAAAGTTTATCAATAGTCTTTCCATCAACTTTAACAGAACCATCGTTTGCTACTTCAAAACTTGTTCCATTTAATTTAATCTTTCCATTATGTCCCATTACATTTGAACCATCTGCTGTTACGAGATAGCCAGCATTGTCAAGTCTGAATGAGCCTGAGCGTGTGAATGTAAGACCGTTCTTTCCCTGAATTGTGAAGAAAGATTTTCCATTATCGTCAAGTGCGAGATCAAATTGATTTCCTGTATTCTTTAATGATCCCTGTTCAAAAGATGTTGTTGAACGAGTATAAAGAGCTCCGTTTGTCTCATATCCGACGGAAGCCTGCTGCATTTCATTACTCTTTGACATTGGATTTCTTGGTCTTCCCTGATTCATTTCTTTTGCCATAATATCACTGAAAGAAGAGAAAACCATATTCTCTTTACGATATCCAGATGTTCCGACATTTGCAAGGTTATTGAGAATAACATCCTGCTTCATATTCATGGCAAGCATTCCCATAGTAGCCTTATTTATTCCGTCATACATATTTAGCACCTCCGAAATTATTAATTGTTTTTTTAATTATATCCAAAACTGGATTTTTCCTCTAATTATACTCACATTTTTTCTTTTCCAAAAATTTGATCTAATTCTTCTACAAAATTGCAAATTTCTGAAACTGTTAGTGAGAGTTTATCATATATTTCTGATTCTTTATCATCTAAATCATCTTTTTCATTTTTGGCAATTTTTTTTGTCAAATCAGAATCTTTTACAATTTCTTTTCCCTGCTTTTTAGCTTCGGATAAAATCTCTTCTGCCTCTTCTCCTTCGGCATATCTAACTATTTTATCATTTCCATCTTCATCTTTCTGTACAAGAGCAACACGCTTGGTTTCTTCTATATCTTCAATATTGTCCATAATTTAACAACTCATATCAACTGATTCAACTACCCCAAAATCATCTGATGAAACAGCCATATTGCTTTCTTCTGCTAAATACTCAAAAATATTCCAATCACCTTGTACAAATCCAATGTTATTTTCAAGGCGTTCCATAAGTGCTGGCATAAATCGTTCTGCAAACATACATATTTCAGGAGAAGCAAAACCTGCAGTTATATTTATGACACCTGAAACAACAGAACCTTTAAAACGAACTTCGTCCATATATCTTGTAGGTACAGCAAGTTCAAATTCAAAATTTTCTGGATCTACAATTTTTCTGCCTTCATAATCTGTTGTATAAAAAATCTTAAATTCTGCTGTAAAATTCTGATCATCAATAACAAGAGGAATCTGCATATAGAAAAAATTTTCAAGTCCTTCTCGTTTACCGCTATTTATAAGTCTTTGAGCTGAAATAGAATCTTCAAGTTCTAAAAAAGACTTTTTTAATCCTTCACTAACACTTGATTTTTTATCTGAAAAAAGCATTTTTCTAAGTTCAAGCATTAAAGAATCAAGCTCTTCATCCCTATTTCCCATCATAAAGCTGGGAAGATTCATTCCAGAATTTCCTGCATTTTTTCTAAAAGCCCTTGCATTTTGCCTTATATCAGCACCTGCTTCCATCATCATCTCCCCTAATTTGGAAGATGTTTTTGAAATAATTTTCATCTTATCTGAAGAATTAAATTTGCCTTTTCCATCACATAATTTTCTAAGTTCACCATTAAAAGCAAATACACAGGCACCGATATGTGGATTTACTGATATAAAATTTGAAAGAGTAGTTATATTTTGCGGTGTCTGAGGAAGAGAAGCAGACTTTAAAAAAGAAGCTGCTTTCATATCTCCTGCTGTTCCTCCATTTGGAAGAGATGCAAGAGAAGTCTTCAGAGAAGCCATATTTTCCTTTGTCAAAGGAACTCCTGTCTGAACCATCGCTTTTGCAAGAGTAACATTTTCCTTTGTAAGAGGCATTTTCATCGTAGAAAGAGATGTTGTCAAAGCCTCTTCTTGCATAGGAGTAAAAGAAGAAGCACGCAACATTGCAGCACCAGTATTTACAGAATTTCTCGACGAAAAAAATCTACCTACATTTGCTGGAGTATGAACATGAGTATTTGTATGTGTTGGAGTAAATGTCGGTGTGAATCGAGGAGCAACATGAACTGGTAACTTTGGAGTAAAAGACTGCGTTTGTGGCATTTGAGGCATCATTGGAAGACGCATCATAGGAGCATTAAATCCTATACCACCTTGCATATTTTACCTCCCATTTTATTTTCCTTTCCTCTGTGAAAGGATCTAAATTATTACTCTACGATCTACTTAGATAGAAGAAGCGAAATTTTCTTTTTTTCTCTACAATCCTATCTTTTTACAGTTACATTATAAAAAAATAATGTTAACATATTGTGAAAATATTATTACTTCTATGTTAACATTAAATTTTTAAATAAGTATTTTTTTTACAATATCATTTCAAATAATTTAATAATAAAAAAATATTGTCTATAAACAAAAATTTTTTTTATGTATTTTCAACAATAGCTATTTTTATGTCTATAAAAAAAATTAACTTTTTTAGTTAAAATACTTAACATATTTTAAAAAATATATTATTCTATAGCTGGAAACTTAATTCACAAAAGAAAATATAATAATTATTAATCTCTGGATAAGTTTCTTAGAAAAGGAGTGATTCTGATGTCATGTTATGAAAAATATTAAAAATATTAAATAATATTAAAAATTTTTAATATAAAATATCTTTCTTTATTGTTCAATATAACCTTTCAAATTATATTTACTACAAATGGGTTTAACACGAACCCTCTATCCCATTTT
>JBGUKW010000146.1:0-6630 GCA_045114665.1 Candidatus Xenobia bacterium
TAAAAAAAAGAAAGAAGCAGTAAGAAATATCCGTGAGGATTTCAAGTCCATTATGTGAGTATATTTAATCACATTTTGAGTAGCAGGTGAATTATGAAAAATAAATTTTTGTATATTTTTATATATTTGTTTGTTTTTCTGTGCTGTATAAATACAGCACATGCACAACAACAGAATTATATAATAAAAAGTCTCCTTGATATTTCTTCGACAATAAGAAGTGAATTTTATAAGCAAGTGCCTGAACAAACTCTTTATAATGGGGCTATAAAAGAAATAAAACAAAAGTATAGTTTAGATGTCCCTGTTGTAAAAGACCAGAGACAATTTGTTTCTGCTATCTCATCTTTTTTTAAAAAATACCCATCTGATTCTGGAAAAATAGGCGAATTGGCTGTAAAGGGAATGATAAAAAGTCTAAACGATCAATATTCTCTTTTCTTTGATACACAGCAATGGGAATATTTTAAAAAAGTTTCAAGTGGCAGTGAATTCACAGGAATAGGTGTTGAGCTTGCAAAAAAGAACGGCAATTTTATTATAGTTTCACCTGTCTATGGTAGTTCAGCTCAAAAAGCAGGATTGCGGGCCGGCGATGTAATTGTAGGTGTTGCTGGTAAAAATGTAAAAGGAATGGACGATTTAGATGTCTTAAATCTTTTTGACGGATATGCTAATACAATTCTTGATTTACAAGTTGTGAGAAATGGGCAAGTAAAAAATTTTAAGGTAAAAAGAACTCCACTTTCAATGCATGCTCCCAAAGGCTCTATTTTAAAAGCAGGTGATCAAGTTGGTTATGTCAGGATTTTTTATTTTTCAGATAAAACAGATTTAGAAGTTAAAAAATATCTTGAAAATATGAAAAGTCGTGGAATAAAAAAATTGATAATTGATTTGAGAGATAATCCAGGTGGAGATTTTAAGGCTTCTGTTAGATTGGCTTCAATGTTTTTGGGGAGACAAACAGTTGTTACAAGGACAAGAAATGGTGGAGTTTCTGAAAAGGTAATTGGCGATTCTGATAAAATTTTTGATTTTAAGACAGTCATACTTGTAAATAGAGGTTCCGCAAGTGCTTCTGAAGTTTTTTCAGGGGCAATGCAAGATTATAAAATAGCAACTTTAATTGGTGAGCAGACTTTTGGAAAAGCATTGATTCAATCTGTTTATGGACTTCAAGGAAATGCAGGTTGTAAAATAACAACAGCAAAATATTATCCACCTTCAGGGCGTGATATTTTGTACAAAGGATTGACACCTTCTTTTAAAGTAGCAACTCCAGAACCGAGAGAAAAAGTTTCTGATGATGTCTGTATAAGTACGGCATTGAATTATTTGAAAAAATAGGGGGATTTATGAAAAAGTATTTATTTAGATTTTTTATTTTCTTGTTTTTGTTTATCTGTTTTGTACCAGTAAATGCTGATAATACCAATTTCAAAGAGTATGTAAATGCTCGATATGGCTTTAAGATAACTTTTCCTGATATATTCACTGTTTCAAGAGAATCTCAAAATGGTGATGGTATAACACTTTTAAATCCAGAAAAAAAGTTACATTTATTAGCTTGGGGTTCACATAATGTTTTAAATGAAACATTGGATTCATATTATAAAAAAGAGATGAATTTTTTCACAAAAGTTGAAAAAAACATGATCGGTAATAATTTTTATATTATTGAAGGAAGCATCCCAACATTTGATGATCTTTATACATCAGAGGCAGGTAAGGTAACTGAAGACAAAATAATCGTTTATAGATTTTCATATCCCAAAAAAGATAAAGAAAAATTTGCAACAATGGTTTCTATTTTAAATGGAAATATTGTAAACGGCAAATAAAAATAATAAAAAAAATGGTGGCTCAATATCTGAACCACCATTTTTTTTTCACTTAGTCAAAAGTTATTGTATTTATAAGTTTATAAGCATCTTTTCTTGATTTTTCAAATCTGCTTGGAATACTTGAGATTGTTATTACATAACCACGATTTCCAACTGCTATGTATAATTGTTCTTGTTGTATTGTTGGACCGTTAGCATTTTGAGTAAATTTTATTACTCTTCCTTCATATCCATCTATTGTAACTTTTCCTTTAGCTAATAATTTGAAATTTGAAATTGAATTGCTCAATTGTTTTAGACTTAAATCAAAATATTCTTGGCTATTCATTTCTTGTGGAAGAGTTTCACCACATATCAACATATTATCTCTAAAACTATTATCATCAGCTAATGGAAGAAAACTCAAAAATAATATTGGATTTTGAGCTGCTTCATCATTTACGATCCAAGATGCTGGAAATTGGAAATTTATTCCAAATATACTTTTGGATATCATTCCCTTTTGTACTGCTTTTTTAGATGTGTTAGTTCTCTGTTGTTGAGTATATACTGGTTTATTAGATGATGGTGATGATTTTTGTATTTGTTGTCTTCCAGAACCTCCTCCGTCAAGATCGGAAGGCCATTGAGCATAGGCAACTTGTGAAAATGTAAATACAGCACAAATCGACAATACAAAAGCAAATGTTTTTAAAATTTTATTCATAAAATTCACCTCATTATTCAAAAGTTATTGTATTTATAAGTTTATATGCCTCTTTTTTTGTTTGTTCAAATCTATTTGGAGGACTTGTGATTGATATTATATAGGCCTTATTTTCAATCTTGATAAGCATTTGCTCTTGATTTATCTCCCTATTTAAGTATTTTGTGGAATACTTTATTATCATTCCTGTCCATCCATTTATTGTATATTCACTTGGAGCTTCTTCCATTGTTTTACTATAAACTTCAGGTAAAGCCATCCTAGAGAGTTGATTAAGATTGTAGAAATTTCCATAGACAATCTTAATTTTATCTTCATAATAATCATCTGCTGATGGAAGTATAGCTGTAAAACTTTGTTCTGCTTTATTTTCGTGTGTTTGCCAAGATTTTGGATATTGGAAATTCATTTCCTCCATTCTTTTGGATATCATTCCCTTTTGTTGAGTTTTAGCACTTGGATTTTGAATGTTTTCTTTATCTTTTCTTTGTTTTGCAAAGTGAAAACCTTTTTTGTCTCTTTGCTGTTGTAGCTGATTAGATTTCCAAGATTGATTATGAGATTTTGTTGAACTAATAGGTTGAACTTTTATAGCTTTTGGAGACAAAGTTGCTTGTTTTTCTTCATTAAATTTTTTACTTTCTTTTACAACATAAAAATCTATACTTGAAATAAGTTTTTGGGTCTCTTTTTTATTAATTTCAAATCTATTTGGAAGACTTACTGTATAAATTTCATAAATTTTATCTCCAACAGGAATTACAAAATCTTCTATTTGTACTCTAATATTTGGATTTTTATTGCTACTGCATAAAACTTTTATAGCTAATCCTTGATGTCCACCTATTTTAACAGTGCCTTTGCCCAATAATTTACAATCTTTAAACCCTTTTAATATAGATTCTACTAATTCTTCATTGGATATTTCATTCGTATAGGGATAAACATTTATAATTATTCTATCTTCATAATTGTTATCTGCAGATGGTAAGTTACTTACAAAAATGCAAGATTCTGAAAGAAATTCTTGTTTTAGTTTCCAATAAGAAGGATATTCGAATGTTATACCATGCTCGTAAAATGTGAATGTATCGTTATATTTAATGTTTTTTGATAACGATTTTGCTGAAATTATTTGTGGAAATATCAAGAATGCAAAAATCGACAACAAAAAAATAGATATTTTCATTTTACTTAACATTTTAAAACTCCTAAAAAGCCTATAAAAAATCTTTACACAAAGATTTTTTATAGGCTTTAATAAAAATTAAATAATTTTACTTATTTATATCGAGAAGTTCAACATCAAACACAAGTGTTGCATTTGGAGGAATTAAATATTTACCTGTGCGTCTATCTGGAATTCCATTTGGTCCATAAGCTAAGTTGCCAGGAATTATGAGTTTTCTTTGTCCACCAACTTTCATTGTTGCAACACCTTCATCCCAGCCTTTTATAACTTGACCAACTCCAATTCTAAATTGGAATGGAGTTCCTCTGTCTCTACTTGAATCAAATTTACTTCCATCTTCAAGTGTACCTACATAGTGTACTTTTACCATATCTCCAACTTTTGGTGAAGCCCCTGTTCCTACTTTTATGTCTTCATATTGAAGACCTGTTTTGGTTGTAACCACTTTTTTATTTCCTTTCTTGTCAATTTTATTGCTCTTTTTTACCTTTTTTTGTTGTTGCTTTGCAGAAACTAAATTAAAATCTGTATTTGCATAGGTTTGGACTGTAAAAGCCAATATAACAAAAAGACTTACATAGAGAATATTGAAAATTTTTTTCATGTTATTATTCCTTTCATTTTTTAAAAAACATTCTTTTAAAAGTGTTATTAAACCTCTATTTTAATAAGACGATTTTTTTATAATATTATTTCAAATGTTCAAAAATCAAAAAAGAATGATTTATTGATATTTTACCAACATTCTCTGATTTTATTTATGTCAGAAAAATTAATATTATTTGAAATATTTTTTAAAAAAATTACAGTTTTGAAACTTTTTGAGAAGTATTTTCAAAGGATTAATAATAGTTTCAAAGAAAATATTTTTTATAATTTTTTTATATGGAAGAGTTCTTATGCCTAAATACATATTGACATTAAATGTTGGTTCATCAGGAATTGATTCTTGTCTTTTTGATGAAAGTTTGCAATCAGTAGCAAATGTTTTTGTTCCTTTGTCAACTTATACTAATGAAATATATCCAGATACTTTGATAAATATGTTTATTGACAGTGTAAGAAGACTTTTGATGAAAATGAAGTCAAAGCCTGGAACTGTTTCGGCTCTTTGTGTTACTGCAGAGCCTTATTCTTATGTCTGTGTTGATAAAAATAATAATCCTATATCTTTGATATCTCTTTGGAGTGATGGAAAGAATTTAACAAAAAATGAATTGAAAGTTTTTGAAGGTAGGGAAGAAGAGTTTTATAAAAAAACAGGTTGTCCTTTATCTTCTGCTTTTCCATTTAAAAGAATGTATTGGTCAAAGTTGAGAAATTATGATAAATTTATAGATACTTATAAGTTTTTGTCATTGAAAAGTTATTTAGTTGCCATTTTAACTAAACAATTTGTTGAAGATATTGCAACTGCTTCTTTATCAGGTTTATTTGATATTAATGATAAATATTGGAGTTTTGATTCTTTAAGACTTCTTGAAATTACTGAAGCCAAGTTGCCTGTTTTAAAATCTCCTTATGAGATTGTTGGTTGGCTTTATCCTGATATAGCTAAAAAATGTGGTTTAGGTGGTAAAGTTCCTGTTGTTTTGGGTATGTCTTCTGTTGCTGCCGTAAATTTGGCTTCTAGTGTTATTCCTTCAGAAGAAATATGTATTCACATGGATTATTGCACTTCTATGCAGGTTTTAGCTACATCATTGCCACGAATTGCTGAAAATCAGTCATTGTGGTATTCCCTTGCAGATGAAATGACTTATATTTGGGGAGGGATAACAAATGCTGGAAATGGAATTATACGCAATTTTTTAAAAACTTTCTTTTCAGGTGGAATTGATCCAGATTTATTTAAAATGGAAATGGAAAAAAGATTTACTAATCCAACTAATTTGATGTGTTTTCCTTTTTTCCATGGAGAGAGGACTCCTATTTGGAACTCTTTAATTAGAGGATCATTTATAGGCATGGATTATAATACTTCTTCTTTTGATTTTATGGCCTCTATATTTGAAAGTATAGCTTTTTGTATTTATAGTATATATAAACAGATGACTTCTATTGGTGGAAAATTTAAAAAAATTAAATTTATAAATACATCTGGTCAATGGTCATTTTTTGTTCAGTTTTTAGCAAATATATTCAATAGAAATATAGAGTATTCTGATTCACCTTCTATAGTTTGTTTGGGAGCAGCTATAGCTTCAAAAGTTGCTCTTGGCGAAAATGTATCTGCATCACAGTCAATTAAATCTGCTGGATTTAAACAGGTAAAACCAGAAAATTCTATTTTTACCTCTATTAGTGAAAGATATGCTAATTGGTTAGAAGAATTGACTTATCAATACAATTTAAGTGGTAATTATTATATCGATAATAATTCATCTTTATTTAAGAATAGTGATGATTATCCAGTTACATCTAATTTTCAGCAATCTTCTAATAAGTTTCAAACTCAACCTCTTATTTCTTCTGTTGAATTTAAATCATCTAAAAACATTCAATCAAAACAAAATGTTGAGGCAACATCTGCAAAAGTTTCAGATAAGAAAAAGTTAGGTTCTTTAAAAGTATATAGAATGCCTAATATATCATCTGTGAATGACAATCAAATGCAAGCTAATATGGGTATGCAAGGAAATCAAATGCAACAACACATGCCAGCTCCTCCGCCTATGCCGAGAATGCAGGCTCCAGCTCCTCCGCCTATGCCGAGAATGCAAGCTCCAGCTCCTCCGCCTATGCCTGGTATGCAAGCTCCGCCTCCTCCGCCTATGCCGAGAATGCAGGCTCCAGCACCTCCGCCTATGCCGGGTATGCAGGCTCCGCCTCCTCCGCCTATGCCGGGTATGCAGGCTCCGCCTCCTCCGCCTATGCCGGGTATG
>JBGUKW010000147.1:0-9498 GCA_045114665.1 Candidatus Xenobia bacterium
TTTGTGTATATCCTACAATATCGCTGTATTCTTCGAGCATCGAAATATCACTTAAATTATTAAGTCCTGAAAATATTCCAGCTTTGCTGAATTTTGAAACTCCTGTAAACATCACAAATTTCAATTTGCTATTATTTTTCAGTATGGTATAAAATTTTCTGAAAAAATCTCTTATTTTGTTAGCTGTATCTAAATCGTTTATATTGTCTGTTATTGGTTTATCATATTCATCAATGAGAATGACTACTTGACCAAATTGTTTATATAATTCGTTTATTATTTTAGCAAATATACGACCTGCATTTTTTATTGTTGATTGAATATTTAAATTATAATCATCTATAATTTCTTCAAGATAATCAATAAGGGCAGAACTTAATTCACTTATATTTTCGTAATTTCCTAAATTTCCCATATCCAGTGATATTACTGGACTTGGATTTTTAGCTTTTTCTTTTACCCATTCCTCAGCATATAATCCTTTAAATAATTCAGCTTGACCTTTAAACATTGATTCTAATGTGGAAATTGTCAAAGATTTTCCAAATCGGCGAGGACGAGAAAGAAAATAACATTTTCCATTTTCTATCATTTGTAATATTTGTTTTGTTTTATCAATATAAAGGTAATTTTCTTTGCGAAATTCTTCAAATGTTTGAATACCTATAGGTAATTTTTGCATTTTTTATCCTCCTTAAAATGAAATTTTAAGGAGCCTTAATGCTCCTCTTTTTATTTTTATTATAAAACTAAGCAAAGAAAATGTCAATTCATAACTTTTTTGACGGCATAAAAAAAGCGAGTGCAACGCACACAGTGCGTTGCACTCAAAAAAGTATTAATTGAAAATATTAGCTATTTAATTGAATTTTCCTTTTTGGGGTTATAAAATTGATGTAATAGAAAAGTTATTTTCTTTTTACATCGCCCTTTGAAATTGTTATTTTATATCCAATCGATTCAATTCTTTTTTCAAGACATCTTCTACATTGTGCAGATTCTTCACCTGTACATATTTTGTCTTCATATATTTCGTATTTTTTTCTTACATCTTTTGGAGATAAATTAGGCATAACAACATTTGCCCCTACTTTTAAACCTAATTCTCTACCATTAGGCGATATGGTACCAAGAGCTGTTGTTGCAGGAAGTAGAGCATAAGGAAATATCAGTCTTAATATTGAAATTAATTTCAATGTCAATTTTACATCCCCGTTTTTTTTATTTTTAAAAGGTGTATTGTGATGTGTAATATATGGACCTATTCCAATCATATCTGGTGATAATTCTTGCAAAAATCTGATATCTTCAATTATGTTTTCAGTTGTTTGAAATGGGCTTCCCACCATAAAACCTGAACCTATTTGATATCCTAATTTTTTTAAAGTTTTTAAACAATTTTTTCTGTTTGCTAAACTCATATTAGCAGGGTGTAATTTCGAATAGTGATTTCCATCGGCTGTTTCATGCCTTAGTAAATACCTGTCTGCTCCTGCTTCTTTAAATTTTTTGTAACTTTCCTCTTTTTTTTCACCTATTGAAAGGGTTACAGCTACATCATTGTGCAATTTTTTTATTGAAGATATTATATCACAAATTTTGTCATCTGTATAAAAAGGGTCTTCGCCACCTTGTAAAACAAATGTTCTATAGCCAAGAATATAGCCTTCTTTACAACAATTTAAAATTTCATCTTTTGAAAGTCTATATCGTTCAACTTCTTTATTTTCTGCTCTTAATCCACAATAATAACAATTATTTTTGCAATAATTGGTAAATTCAATAAGTCCTCTTATATAAACATCAGTGCCATAATTTTCTTTTCTAACTCTGTCTGCCTCTGTAAATAATTCTTCATCAAAAGAATCACTTTCTAAGATATCTTTTAATTCTAAATTTGTTAAATCAGATGTTTTTGCTAATTTTTTTATAATTTCTTTATTTGCCATATTTGTATTTTTCCTCAAATATCAAAAAAACCTCTTTTGATAATACAAAAGAGGTCTTTAACAAAGGAGATAAAACGGAAAGAGAGGGATTCGAACCCCCGGACGAGTTACCCCGTCAACGGTTTTCAAGACCGCCGCATTCGACCGCTCTGCCATCTTTCCGTGGAAGAATATACCACATTTATTTCTTTTTGTCAATAGTTTTTTAAAAATTTTTAAAAATTTTTTTTTATCTTTCTTTTTTGGGTATTTAAAAAAAAATTGGAAAAACTATTGATTTATTTTGAATTTTGTTGTAAAATAAAATTGGATTTTGACATAATTTCTACTTTGGTAGATGAATGGGCATGCTTTGTGTTTTTGTCATTTTTAATTTCCTTTCTTTTATTTTATTTGTTTTTTGGTTCCTTTGGTTATAAGTATTGTCACGGCTTTATATTATATAAAGTACAATTCATTTTATGTCTAAATCTATCTTTTTATGGCCTTTCACATTTGAAAGGCTTTTTTTTTGATTATTTATTATAGGTTTTTGTAAATGGATAAAATTAAAGAATTATATATAAAATATAAAGAAATTATAAATTATTTAATAATAGGTGGATTGACTACAGTAGTAAGTATTTTGTCATATTATCTATGTGTTGTAACTTTTTTAGACCCATTAGATCCTATTCAACTTCAGATTGCAAATGTAATATCATGGATTTTTGCAGTAACATTTGCATATTTTACAAATAGAAAGTATGTCTTTGAAAGTAAAAATAAAAATATAATAGGGGAAATGACAGGATTTTTTGCATCTCGACTTGCAACTCTTTTTATGGAAATGGCAGTGATGTTTTTGACAGTAACTGTTTTGAAAATGAATGATAAGATAGCAAAATTAATCGCTCAAATTGTTGTCATAGTTGGCAATTATGTTTTTAGCAAGTTATTTGTTTTTAAAAAAAGCAAAAAAGCCTCGGAAACTAAATCAGAGGCAGAAACTGAACATTAATTATTTATTTTCTTTATTTATAATTGATTCATGACAGAGTTCACATAAATAGCTAATGAGTTAAATCATCTTATAAGTGAATTTAAATTTGAAATAGAAACAACATAAAATCTGACTGGACCATTACAACCACAGGGAAGAGTATAAAAATAAGTTTTATTTACTGCTTTTCCTTTGTCTATTTTTATGTGATCAAAAATCCAAGCCTCATGAATTCCATTTGTAGAATCCAATATTTGTTCTGAAAAAAAAATGTCATCTTGCGATTTATCTATTTTTGACATATTTTTTAATATAACAAGCGATCTTCCACCTGCTGCTGAGGCCAAGATAAAAGCATTTCCCTCTGTTTCAAGATCATTTATTATGTGCATATTGATTCTGTAACATACCCCAAAATTACCTGTATCTTTTTGAAGGTACATATCTTTTGCCTTTAGACTCATTCTGTATTCACCAGGATTTGGAAAAGAATAAATTCCCTCTGATGCACTTCCTATTTCACAATATGCCGTTTCAGATAATCTGTATGTAAAATCTGCATTTAATTCTGTATAGTCAAATATTCCTCTTATCCTGCTCGAAGTTGGATCTTCTTCTACAACAGGGTCTTTTACAGGACTTAGATCATTTTCTATATCTGTTTTTTTATCTTTCGTAACAAAGACAGATACTTCTATATTTGTTTCTTTCCCTGTTTCATCAATAGCTGTACAATCACTCATACTACTTAAAGTTGTCGTGTTTTTAAAAGGCAATGTTAAAATAATATGTTCATTTTGTTTTATTGTGAATAATTCTTTGTTTTTATTGTCATCTTTTAACCATCTTATAAAGGCATTTCTTCCTGCGAGTGCAGGGTCTGTAGAAATTGTCTCTTTTGAACAACTTATTTCTCCATTTTCAGAAACTTTACAATTAGAAGATTTGGCAATGCAGAATTTTATTTTTTTAGGATTAGGATTCCTAAATTTTATATTCATAAAAGCATTATAGCCTAAACCATTTCTGTGATGTAAAAGCAATCTAAATTTGTTATTTGCATTTGCTTTATATATAAGACAAGGAAGAGATTCTTGCCTTAAAGTTTCTGGAGAATTACTAAATAAAAGAAGTTTATTCTCTGATATTTTAGTGAGTTCTCTATCAGGCATAAGTTGTCGCCCATATTTAGGCTTTATTTTTATTTTAGAACCACTGCCAACCCAAAAGGCATAAGAAGGTCGTTGAATTCTTCTTTTATCTGTATATATACCTGAAAATATTATACAAATTGTCAATATTGATGTAAATAACAATAGATGTTTGTGCATAAAAAATATTTTTACCTACAAGCCCTATTTAGATTTTTTACAGCAATTATAGAAGCCCCAACAGCAGCTGTTATTGTTGGATTTACAGGGGTTGTTATTTTCATTTCAAGTGATTTTTCAAGACTTGCTGTCATTGCTTTTGAATTTGCAACTCCACCTGTGAAAATCAATGGTTCTTCTATATTCATTCTACCTGCAAGGGCTGTTGTTCGTTTTGCAATAGCGAGGAGTACACCTGCGAAGATCTCGCCTTTATTTTTGCCATTTGCAATTAAACTTATTATTTCTGACTCTGCAAACACAACACACATACTACTTATTTGAAGAGGATTTTTTATATCTTTTACTGTTTCCCAAATTTTATCTCTTTCAATTTCTATTATTTTTTCTGCAATTTCAAGGAACCTTCCAGTACCTGCAGCACATCTGTCATTCATTGTGAAATCACATACAATTCCATTTTCTACTTTTATTATTTTGCTATCTTGTCCTCCAATGTCAATAATAGTTTTGGCATTTGGATAAAAATAATTTACTCCACAAGCTTGGCAGGTTATTTCTGTTACAGTCTTATTTGAATGAGGAAATTGTTCTCTGCTATAACCTGTTGTAACTGTATATGCTATGTCTTTATTTTCAATTTTATTTTTTGATAGTATTTTTTCGATTGCTTTTTCAGCTTGTGCTTTTGGGGTTGCAGTCGTATCTGTTACATAAAAATCTTTTATTTGCATTGTATTTGGATTCATTATCACAGTTTTTATTGTTCGTGATCCAATATCAATGCCCATTACATATTTATCCATTATAAGCTCTCAAAATATCGATCTACTAATTCTATTAAATCTTCTGGTTTAAAGGCAATAGAGATAGCCCCTGCTTTTTCAAGTTTTTTGTAATTTTGCCAACCATAAGCAGTTCCTATTCCTTTTATTCCATTTTTAAGTGCAGATTTTATATCCATTTCAGTATCTCCAACCATAATTGCATTTTGTGGAGATATATTAAAATGCTTTATGACATCACCTATTATCTCTTTTTTATCACTACCGTGTCCATCTCCAGGTGATATATATGATATATATTTGAAAGAATCAATTTCTTTTAATTTTTTTTCAAGTTCTGAATAACAGGTACAAGAAGCTATAGTCAGTATATATTTTTTTGAAAGTATGTCAAATACTTTTTCTATGCCTTGATAGTGAGGAATATTATAGTAATCAACATTTGACCTTGTCTTAAATATTGCATTTTCAAGTTCTTCTTGGGTAAATCCCATTGTGAAGTAATTATTTTCCCATTTAGAGTCATACCAATCTCTAAATTCTTCCATGTTTTTTACATCAAATTTTTTGTTAAATGTTGTTGCTAGTTTTCTATATCTTTCTATAAAATATGGAGCAGATTCTACTATTACTCCATCAAAATCAAAAATTACTATTTTTTTCAATATTTTTCTCCAATTTTAAGTATATATTTTGATATTATATTTTAGTATTATATTATTTTTCTTCCAATAAGTCAAATTATATTTTATATTGAAATCTTTTAATTTGCAGGGGTAAATTAATATTTTAAAGAAATTATACGAATTATAATTTTTTTTAGAAATTGGAGAAATTATGGAAAAAAAAATAAAAGAAAAACTTTTTTCTCGTATTGATTCCTATAGAGATGAAGTCATAAAAATGCAGAGTGAGCTTTCTGCTCTTCCTGCTCTTACACCTTATGAAGGCGGTGAGGGTGAATGGAAAAAAGCCAATAAAATAAAAGAATATATGGATTCTATTGGTTATGATTCTTTTGAGGAATACAATGCTCCATGCGAAGCAATGAAAGAGGGAACACGCCCTAATCATGTTTATCGTTTTA
Organism: Candidatus Xenobia bacterium; assembly: GCA_045114665.1. Classification (GTDB taxonomy): domain Bacteria; phylum Vulcanimicrobiota; class CADAWZ01; order CADAWZ01; family CADAWZ01; genus CADAWZ01. The sequence continues at coordinate 6,135 of JBGUKW010000147.1, forward strand.
AAGGAATTGATTCTTCGAGAACAATATGGATTATGAGTCACATGGACATAGTTCCTGCAGGTGATCTAAAACTTTGGAATACAGACCCATTTGTAGTCAAAGTTGATGGCGATTACCTATATGGAAGAGGAGTTGAGGATAACCAACAGGGATTAGTTTCTTCAATTTTAGCAGTAAAGGCGATGAGAGAAGAAGGTATTAAGCCAAAATATGATGTTGCTTTGTTATTTATATCTGACGAAGAGACAGGAAGTTTTGACGGAATACAGCATATTTTGAAAGTAAAACCAGATATTTTCAAGAAAACAGATATGATATATGTTCCTGATTCTGGTGTACCAGATGGTTCAAGAATTGAAGTTGCAGAAAAATCTATTTTGTGGGTAAAATTCACAACAAAAGGACTTCAAGCTCATGCAAGTCGTCCAAATTGTGGCAAAAATGCTTTTAAAGCCGCTTCAAATTTGATAGTTAGACTTCAGACATTGTACGAGATCTTTGGAGCTAAAAATGATCTTTTTGAACCTCCAACATGTACATTTGAACCAACAAAGAAAGAAGCTAATGTCCCAAATATCAATTCAATACCAGGGGAAGATATATTTTATTTAGATTGCCGTATATTGCCGTCATACAAGGTTGATGACATTGTAAATGAGATGAGAAATATTGCAGATGGTGTTGAAAAAGACTTTGGCGTAAAAATTTCTATAGATTATGCACAAAGAGAAGAAGCTGCTCCACAGACAGATCCTGAAGATGATACAGTAAAACTCTGTGCTAAAGCCATAAAAGAAGTATATGATGTTGAACCAAGAGCTTGCGGTATTGGTGGTGGAACAGTTGCTGCTTACATAAGAAAAGCAGGCATTCCTGCAGTTGTATGGTCGAGATTAAATGATACAGCTCACCAGTCAAATGAACATTGTAAAATTTCAAATGTTATTGGAGATGCTAAAGTATTTGCACATATAGCATCTTTGTAAAATAAAAAACAGAAAGGAATTATATTAAGTGGATAATAAGTTTAAGCCTTATGTATCTCCTGAGACAAATATGCTTGAATTTACTGGACGAGCAATTTTTATCGGTCTTGTTATGGCTGTTGTACTCGGTGCTGCAAACGCATATTTGGGACTTAAGGCAGGAATGACAATAGCTGCAACATATCCAGCAGCTGTCATAGGTATGGCTATTTTAAGATTGTTCAAGAACAAGGGAACAATTCTTGAAGAAAATATTGCAAGAACTATAGGTTCTATTGGTGAATCTGTAGCTGCAGGTGCTATATTTACTCTTCCAGCATTTATTATTTCAGGTTCTTGGAAAGATTTTAGTGGATCAAATTATTGGATAGCTTTTTTTATATTGCTTTTAGGTGGACTTTTTGGTGTTCTTTTTGTAACAGTTTTGAGAAGAGTTATGGTGGAAGATCATGATCTTCCTTTCCCAGAGTCGGTTGCTGCTTCAGAAATTCACAAAGCAGGTCGTGAGGGAGGACAAGGAGCTATTGTTCTTCTTCATGCAATGGGAATTGGTGCTCTTATTCAGGCATTAAAATCATTTAAAGTATTTGCTGAAACATGGGAAAAATTTATTCCATTTTCACCATCAGGTGTTGAATTAGCTTTAAAGGATGGAGTACCAAAACATGCTGTAAATGGTACAGGTGGAATCCTTGCTTCTTCACCAGGTGTAAGCCCTTCATTTATGGGTGTTGGTTTTATTATTGGACCAGTATTGGCAAGCCTTAACTTTAGTGGTGGTCTTTTGGCTTGGGGACTTTTTGTTCCACTGATTATGTGGCTTTTAGGACCACAATTAGCTGATTACATAACAGCTTCAGGTGGCAATCCTTCTTCAGATATGGGAACAATGGCTTTCCAAGTTTGGAAATTTATTGTAAGACCTATAGCCATTGGTGGTATGTTGGTAAGTGCTGTATATACACTTTACAATATGAGAAATAACCTTATAGTTGGACTTCAGAGAGCAATAAGAGATATTTCTAAAATTTCTGATGATTCTAAAGAAAAAATTAGAACAGAAGAAGATATTAATTTTAAACAAGTTTTAGGAATGTTGATTATTGCAAGTGGTGCTACTGGATATATTTTCTATCTATTCACACATAATCCAATTCATGCTATTGCCGCAACAGTGATGATGTTTGTTTTAGGATTTTTCTTTGCAGCTGTATCAGGTTATTTAGTTGGTCTTATTGGATCTTCAAACAACCCAATAAGTGGATTGACTATTGCTACAATCGTAATCGTTGCTTCAATAATGACTTGGTGCTTTAAGGCACAAGGTTCAGAAGGTGTTATGGCTGTATTAGGTGTTGCTGCTGTAGTTTGTGTAACAGCTGCTGTAGCTGGTGAAATGTTCCAAGATTTAAAAGTTGGTCATATACTCGGTGGTACTCCACACAAAATGCAATGGGGCGATATAATGGGAATTATTCCTTCAGCATTAGCTATGGTATTTGTCATAGGAGCCCTTCAGACAAGTGATATAAACTATGCAATAAACAATCATCTTGATCCAAGTTTATATGGTCTTGGTGGTAAAAATTTAGCTGCTCCACAAGCAGGTCTTATGGCAATGCTTGCACAAGGTATTGTCGGTGGAAATATGACTTGGGGACTTATCATAATTGGTGCATTTATGGGAATTGCATTTATTCTCATAAAAGTAAAAAGCCCTATGCTCGTATCAGTAGGTATGTATCTTCCATTTGAGACAACAGCTGCTATTTTCCTTGGTGGAATTGTAAAATGGATTGTCGATCTATGGATTAATAAACAACAGATAACAGATAAGATGAAGGAAAAAGTTGAAAATACAGGAGTTCTTACTGCCTCTGGTTTGATTGCTGGAGAAGCTCTTATGGGACTTTTCTTTGCATTCTATGGTTTAACAGGAAAAGCTATTCCTGCTGCTTTTGCAAATCCTTCATTTATCCCAAGTATTATAGTTCTTGGTATAATTGGATTTGTTCTTGCTATTTATCCTATAAATGATGTCAAGAAGATGTTAGCTTCAAAAGACAGCTCTAAAAAAGAAGATAAATCCTCAGATACTGAAGAAATAAAAAAGAAAAAATCAAAATCCCAAAAAGAATCTTCTAAAAAATCAGTAGAAGAAGATGATGAAGAAATTATAGATTTTGAAAAAGAAGATGAAGAAAAAATAGAGAAAACATCTTCAAAAAAAGTAGAATTGGATAAAGAGTCAAAAAAAGATAAAAGTGATGAGGAAGTTAAATCTTCTGAAGAACCTGTTAAAAAATTAAAAAAGAAGAAAAAATCAAAAAGATAAAAAATAGATTTTGATTTTTTGGGGTGTAGAAAATTTTTCTACA
>JBGUKW010000148.1:0-6723 GCA_045114665.1 Candidatus Xenobia bacterium
ATTGATAGTAGTAATTGAGTTTAAATTTGCTTTAACTTCAAGACGGGTATCTTATCAGCGAAAAAAAGGCAAAGAGCAGATAGCATCAAGAGATTATGCTTCTACCTACAAGTTAACGAAGAAAATAATAACAGCCGTATTTGTTGCAAATGATGAAAAAAGGCAGATAACTTTATAAAACCTGTTCTTTTGAACTCACAAAAACAAAATAAAAACAGCGTGGAGAAAATTTTCCTCACGCTGTTTTTTTGCAGAGGTAAAATTGCAATATAAAAAGGTAAATTTTCCTCTTTGATTGTAATTATAAAAATGGGAAGTTGATATTATGAAAAAATATTTTTTATTTGCCCTTGCTTTTATTTTGCTTTTTCCTACTTTGGTCTATGCCAAAAATGAAGATTTTTATTTTGATGTTATCACAGACACACATTTAATAAGAGAAAAAGACGATTCTGTGCGTCCATATCCTTCTACAGAAAAAATCGTTGATTATATTATAAAAGATAAACCTGATTTTGTAATACATGCTGGCGATATGATTCAAGCATCTTATGCTAAAAAGTATGCTGATGAGGCAATATATGATATGTGGGAAAAATTTGACAATTCTGTTTATTTGCCTTTTAAAAGAGCTAATATTGATATGTTTGTAACAAAGGGAAATCACGATGTACTACGGGAAGCAGAACCGATTTATAATAAAATTTGGGCTTATCGCAAATTTACAAAAGATATAAAAGGAAGTGTTTTGAATTATTACACTTTTGAGCATAAAAATTGTTTTTTTATTGTAATGGACGGAAGTGGTGTTTGGATATCTGATAAACAGAGAACTTGGTTAAAAGAACAAATTAAAAAAGGTGCTAAATATCGTGCAGTTTTTGTTATTTCACATTTGGGAATAAAAGGGAGTGATAGACATCCTGACGATCATATGAATAAAGTAGCTATTGATATATTATCTTCTGCTCCTTACAATATAACTCTTATATCTGGACATCACCATAAATATGATGTTTGTAATTATACAAAAAAATTGAAAAATATAGTTGTTGGTACGGCAGGTTCTGATGTCAATGCAATGTGGGTAAAATTTCATGTAAAGGGTAAAAATGTTGAATTCACTCCGATGTGGCTTAGTGAAAAAGAATGATGTGAATGTAAAAAGAAAAAGACCTGTAATTTACAGGTCTTTTTTAATTAGTGCGGAGAGAGGGACTTGAACCCTCACGGTAAAGTACCATACGCCCCTCAAACGTACGCGTCTGCCATTCCGCCACCTCCGCAAAACATGCGTTTGTGTTTCAACGGTGTTTATTATATCAAAAATAAAAAAAATGTCAATACTTTTTTAAAAAAATATTGACATTTTTTTTATTTTAAAAATTATTTCTTTGAATTTACCAACCCATTAACCCACAACAACGAGAACAAATTGGGAATGTACCACCGCATTGTTTCAATACTTGGCGGAATTTTCTATATTTTTCGTTGTTGTATATGTCGAGAATTGGAGTCTCCATGATGTTTCCACAGATGTAATCTGGAAAATCTCTGCATGGGCTTACATCACCATTTGCCATGATTTCTGCAGTGATCCAAGGTGTTACACATCTTCCATATCCCATGAAGTTATCTGCTTCATTGTAATATGTATTTAGTTGGTCTTCTTTGAGATCAGGAATAAAGAGATATGGGAAAGAATACTTTTTGGATTTGATTCTTTTGATAGCCTCTTTAAGAGCTTCTATATCAATTTCGTTTACTGGCTGTACATAGCTCTTCCATGCTGTTGGGTTGCAGTCGAGGTATTTTTTGAATATCTCAGTGTGTTTTTCTCCTGCTTTTTCATTTGTGAACCAAGCATAATAGACAACCATGCAGTCTGCACCGAGTTCTTGACCTATGTCAAAAATTTTGTCCAAAATTCCTGCATTGTCTCTTGAAACTGTTACGAGAAGCATTACATAAGGAAGCAAGCTCTTTTTGTCTTTTTTTACTTTTTGTATTTTTTCAATACCTTTTGCAAGAGTATCAAAACATTTTTGTGATCCTCTTATCTCATTGTGGATTTCTTTTGTTCCATCGAGGGAAAGCATTAGAGCGTCCCACTGATTCTTTACAATTTCTTCAGCACTTTCTTCAAGTTTGATTCCATTTGTAACGAGTGATAAAGTACAACCTTTTTCTTTCATGTATGATGTTAAAGGCATTAAATCAGGATAGAGAAATGGCTCACCACCCCAAATATAAATGATTGGTTTTAGATGTGCTACATCATCAATCATCTTTTTATATACTTCGAGAGGTACTACTTTTTGAAGCTCTTCTCTTGCTTTTTCGAGTTTTTCATGGTTGTAGCCTTTTTCACCCCATTGACCACACATTTTACAACGAAGATTGCACATATTGGTAATCTTTATGCTTATCTGTGTGAGAGGTTCACTTATTCCGTCATCTCTCTTATAGTCTTTTTCAACATCTATGTGTTTTCTTTTAAGACCTTGTAAGGCTTTTGCTAAAATATGAGGAGTTCTCGCAAGTTTTGTCAAAAATGATGGTGGTAGAGAACTGTGTTTTGGTAAAATATTCATGAGAAACCTTCCTAAATCGTTCTTTTGTATGATTCTTTGTTTTATATTTCTAAAATAATATTTTATTAAGTCGGCTATTAAATAGTTTGAAAGAGATACTTTTGTTTGTATTGTACCCAAAAAGTTGTGATTGTAGAAATTAACCAATTATTTAATTTCCGAATTAACACAAAAAATATTCTAAATTTAATTATTTACTTTTTCAAAAAATCCTTTATCTTATTTCACACTTTTTAAAAAAGAATATATAACAAATTTTTTATCTTCTTCAAATAGTTCTGATTTTTCTTCAAGTATGTCTGGAATCTTTGGAAGAATTTCTTGTAAATCTTCTATACATGCTTTTTTATCTTTATTTACAATAAATTCAAGTATTTTACAAAAAATATTTTCTGAATTTTCTTTTTTATATTCTTCAATAAATTTTTTTGCCTTATCTTCTTCATTATTTTTGATCAAGAGAATTGCCTTATATAGTTCTTTCTTGTTTTCTTCTTTTTCAACTTCTTCAATAACTTTTATTGAGTCATCGAACATTTCAGCTTTTTCGAGATATTTGGCAAGGGTTTTTATATCTTCTTTTTCTTTTGATTCTGTTTTGTTTATATATATTGTCTGTCTATATGCTGATTCTCCGTATTCTTCAAGACCTGCAAATGCTTCAGCCAAATATTTATTTGCTATAACATTATAATTTTCAGAATTTATACATCTTAACAGATGACTTGCTGAAGTTTTGTAGTCTTTTTGTAAAAGACAAACTTGACCAAGTAAAAGCTCTGTATCTGCATTATTTTCTTCTATTTCTTCAGATTTTTTTGCAAATAGAAATGCAGAAAATATATCGCCATGTTTTATACATTGTCTGCAAAATTCTCTGTAGGCATAGGCATTGTTTTCATCAAGAAGAAGAATACCTTCAAGAATTTCAATATTCTCTTTTCCACATTTTTTTAATGCTTCATAGGCAGAAGCCAATGTTTTGGCAGATTCTTTTATTTCAAAAGAGTGCATATATGTCTCTGTTGCTTTTTCATATAGACCTCTATCCATGTATAATGAAGCTAATTTTGTGTAAGCACCTGCTATATTTTTATTTTCTGCACAGAATTTTTCGAGAATTTCAGTTGCTTTTTCTGTTTGCCCTGTTTTTGAATAGACTTCAGATAAAAGCATGTGGTATGTTTTTGGCAGATCGTTTTTTTCTCCTATTGATTCGAGAAAAGAAATTCCGTTTTCTATATCTCCCAAAAATATATGTGTTAATGCAGATAGATATACAGGAGGAGTATCAAGTGGAAGTAAATTTCTTCTCATTTTGCAATTATAGAATGCTTTTCTTTTTATTTTTTCAAAATCAAATGAGAATGGAAATTTTAGTTGTTTATAGAAATCAAAAGGTGATTTTTCTGATTTCATAAAAAGATTCCAAGTATTTATTGATTTATCGTATTTTTCTGCAAGTAAATTTGATATTGCGGAAAAATAATATGCTTGTGAGTAAGATGGGTCTATCGTATAGGATTTTATAAACCAGTTTACAGCTCTTTCAAATTCATTATCATCCATGTATAACAGACCGATGTTAAAAGGCAATTCTGGTTTTGAAGGGTCTTTTACGAAATTATCTGTAAGTCTATTTATTGCGAGAGTGTTATTCACTTGTTTTTACCTTTAAATTTTATTTTTTATATTATGTTATATTATAATTGTTATGTTTTAGCAAATATATTTCAAATATGTAATTTTTATAAGAATGACTTTTTGTCCTTTTTTATAAAAGAATAATTATTAGAATTTTATTATTTTAAAAGATTTTTATGTGAATTTAGAGAATAATTTTATAGGAAATTAAGAAAGGTTTAGTTTTTAATGATTGGGGTTATTGGTGGCACACTTTTTTGTGAAGTTGATTTTTTGAAAAATTCTAAAACTGAAATTGTCGATACTTCTTTTGGAAAAACTGTTATTCAGAAATCAGAAAAAGTTATTTTTATAAATAGACATGGAGAAAACAAAAATACTCCTCCTCATTTGATAAATCACCCTGCAAATATGGAAGCATTTAAAAAAAATGGGGTTAAATATGTGATTGGAGCTTGTTCTGTTGGTAGTCTTCACAGTGAATTAAAAATAGGTAGTATTTTAATTCCTGATGATTATATAAATTTTTTCTGCTCAACTATTATAAATGAAGCAAAATTTTTCACACCGTCATTTTCTGAATATTTGAGAAAATTGCTTATTGAAAAAGGTAAAAATTTTTGTAAAGATATTGTTGATACAGGTGTTTATTTTCAGACTAAAGGTCCTCGATTTGAGACAAAGGCTGAGATAAGAATGATGGCACAATTTGCCGATGTCGTTGGTATGACAATGGCACAGGAGGCATCTACAGCACAGGAAATAGGGCTTGAATATGCCTCTATTTGCAGTATAGACAATTATGCAAATGGAGTTAGTTCTTATTCTATTTCGGAAGAAGACGTCAGAAAATATTCAAAATTGAATGCTGATAATATAAGAAATATAGTATCTGCTGTTATTGCTTCTCTTTAGACATTTAAGAATGGAGCTTTTTTATGAATCCTATTGCTTTTACACCTACTCCACAATTTAGTCAAAATATAACTTCAACAAATGGAACAGAAGTTTCAAAATGCCCTGAAGAATTTTTAAATGAAGGGGAATATATGTTTTATGATGTTCTTGATGATGAAGAGGGAGAAAACCTTGAACGACAAAAACATTTCAGCAGAAAAGAAATTATAGAAAATGACTTGAAAAAGTTAAATTTTAAGGAATTTAAGTCTCCACATTTTGATTTACTTTATACACAAGGGAGCGATGCTGAAGCATATATAGAGGATATTGCAAATAAAAGAGAATATGCAAGGACAAAGTTATGCAGTTTTTTCCCTATTGCTCCAGATGATGCACGACATAAGATATATATTTTTGAAAATGATATTCAAAGTTATTGCCCTACTTGGGGAAAAACTTTTGCTTCAAGAGCTATTCCAGAGGATTTGATGGCTGGTATTTTATTTATGAGTGATCCAAAATCCTATGAAAATAACAATTATGGGCATGAATTGACACATCTTTTTGAGTTTTTCTTTCTTCCATTTATGATGAGAGTTCCTCCGTATTTGCGAGAGGGAATGGCTGATTACCTGTCAATGGATTCATGTAGTCGTCATTTGAAGTTTATAAAATTTTTAAAAGCAGGTCTTGTTCCTCAGCCATTTGTTATGACAGAAGATAAATTAAATAATCCTGAATATATGGAGAGTTCTTCTTTTATCGAATATATTGCAGAAGTTTTTGGAACAGGAAAATTACTTGATTTTTATGTTGCTTCAGCTGTTCTTCAAAAGGGAGAAAATATAAAAATTGAACAATTTTCAGAGATAGTCAGAAAATCTCTTGATATATCACTTGAAGATATAATGACAGGTTTTTATAATTACATCTGTAGTCTTTGGAATTGTGAAAATGTATCTGTTCCAAAAGAAAGACTTTCTGATGTCATAAATATTTTAAATAAAAGTTCGGAATTTGTAAAAACAGAAGATGTCTATGGAATATCTTCATTATATAGTGATGATTTTTATTTTAGAACAAAAGACCAATTAAAAAATTTGTTCACAGACCATATGCTCGCAATGGATGGATTAACACCGCTTGAATATAATTTATATCCTTTAGATAGTTGGCTTTATGGTGAAAGTTTTGCATGTAAAGTTCTTTTTGATAAATTGGGAATAAGATTAAACAGAACTTTTGTTTTTGAAAAATTGTACGGAACTTGGAGAATAAGTCCAAAATATATAGGTGGTCTTGAATGTTAATATTAAATGTGAATACTGAAGAGATTAAAAACATTATTTTATTAAAAAATAATTCTTTATAGAAAGATTTGGTAATCTGTAAATGGATTTGTCCTGTTTGTGGTGTTTCTCATGATAGAGATATAAATGCTTCAATAAATATTCTTCATGAAGGTTTACGCATATTATCCAAACGACGAGCTGAGAAGCTAAAAGAAAATGAAGAATCTAAAAACTAAACAAAAACTAATAAATAACAAGATTATCTAAAAAAATATCTCATCTATGCTATATGA
>JBGUKW010000149.1:0-2098 GCA_045114665.1 Candidatus Xenobia bacterium
TAATATATATATGAAATCCATATATACGAAACCCATCAAAATTTTTTAATAATGTTGCGAGAACATCTTTAATTTTCATATCAATTAATTCTTTAATATTGTCATTTTTAGGTTCCAATACCTCATCATCAAGCAAGGCTCTATATTTTTTATATAAAATACCTTCATATTCTATTAAATCTGATTTATTATCTTCCATTTTTTAAAATTCCCTTTGAATATAATAACTCGTTGTGCTATTTGATTAATATTTTAAAATAAACACCCAAATAGCTACTATTTAGAGGCGATGTCATTGCGAGGGAGCTGTGCTACCGTGGCAATCTCAACCACTTAACTTAAATTTAGTAATTTATTAAACAGACCGACTATAACATTCTAAATAGAGGTGATCGACTTAATTTTTAAGTAAATAAAATATTACAGGGCGTAGATTGCCACGGCTCCCCCTTGGGGGTAAGGTATTAAAAACTCTAATGAGTTTTTAAATATTCTCTGAGCCTCGCAATGACAAACTGGCAGTATACAGGCAGGTATTGAATAATTTACAGCAAATTTTAAATATGCAAAAATAAGTTTACCAACACGCCCTACTTTATTTTTTATTCTTTGTTTTTTTGCTTATTTCCTCATTGGATTGCTCTTGATAAAACTTTGTTTCTGGAATAAAAAAATATTTTGTATTATGTGCATCTATTTTAATTTCATGTGTTTTCATAATATTTCTTATATCATCAGACAACTGGTCTATGTGTAGGGGATTTTCAGGATTAGCTTCATCTATTTTTTTATAATAATAAGGATGTTTCTTAAAATCACTTCTATAAAGGTTATAACAATCTTTAGTTAAAAGTTCATAGTGAAAAATTCTTTTTTGAATTTTCTCATCAAAAAAACAATCTAATAAAGTATTATATTCACTTTTACTTGCAACGGCAAAATCAGGAATATGCCAAGTATTATTAGACTGACCTTCAAAAATATACCCATATTTATCCACTCCATACCAAGTAATATTAAAAGTACTAAGTTCCCAACTCTCTATTCTACCTTTATAAACCCACTTATTATTTTCATCTTCTATGAAGCCTATATCTATTGGCTCAATATCTCGAAAATTATACATAGAAGTGCTATTTTTTTTCTTTTTCTTGCCCATGTTATTCTACCTTTAGACTATAATGATGTTCTTTTAAATAATATAATTAAGATTCATTTACATACAAAAATAGGTTGCTTGAATAAGTATTCAGGCAACCTATTTTGTAATTAGAAATTATACAATTGGGATATTATCTTTTTTTAATCCATGTTGTCCCTTTTTTAAAACAGGTGTACCTTGAAACATTCGTTTACAATTCAGTTTTCTCATAGTAGCTAAATAAAAAATACCTCTTACTTTGCGAGAAAACTGCCAGAGTGAATGAATGACTTGTACCCAAAAAGTTATGAAAGTAGAAAACGACCAAATTATAGTTTACCAACACACCCTAATTATAACATTAAAGGAAATTTCACATGCTATATCTTTTACGCTCTATTCCTACAGTAGTTTCATCTGAATGTCCTGAATAAAGTATTGTATCATTAGGCAAAACAAATATTTTTTTTACTATACTATTTATCAATTCTCTTTGATTTCCACCTAAATAATTTGGATTACCTATAGCCCCTTTAAAAATGGTATCTCCGACAAATGCAATTTTTTCACCTTCATTATAAAAAATACAAGAATCTATAGTATGCCCAGGAGTAAATATAGTTTGAAGATAAAAATTAGGATTAGCCTCTAATTTTATAATCTCATCATCTTCAAGATAATAATCTGCTTTTGATGTCATGTTAAGATTACATTGCCTTGACAAATTCATTGTTGTATCTAAAAGATATATATCTGACTCTTTATGTGCATATACTGGAATTGAATATTTATTTTTCAAAAATTTTATTCCACCAATATGATCAAAATGTCCATGTGTCAAAAGAATTTTTTCAATAGTCCAATTTTTATATTCTATAATTTCTGACAGTTTTTCTCCTTCAGCTCCAGGGTCTATTATAAAACCATGTTTTGTCTTCTCATCAATAAAAAAATAAG
>JBGUKW010000150.1:0-18114 GCA_045114665.1 Candidatus Xenobia bacterium
AAAAGGAACAAATCCAGGTGCTGTCATAGCAGGAATAAACAGTTTTTCATGTCCTATTGCCCTTATTGTAGGAGGAAGGAACAAAGGCTTAAATTTTGACGAACTCGCAAAAGAAATAGCAAAAAAAGTTCAAACTCTTGTAACTATTGGTGAAGCTGGTCCAGAAATAGGAGAACTTTCAAAAAAATATGGAATGAAAAATATAATCGACTGTGGAACTGATTTTAAAAAGGCGATAACAGAAGCATACAAATCAGTAGAAAATTTGAATGGCTGTGTTCTTTTATCTCCTGCAAATGCAAGTTTTGATATGTTCAAATCTGCAGAAAATAGAGGGGATATATTTAAAGAAATTGTACAAAATTTGATTAAGGAAAATTAGAAAATATCCCACAATGGGAAGAGGTTCATAATTTTGAAAAAAAAACCTGATTTAACGATTATTCTAATAAGCGTAATATTGATAATGATTGGAACAGTGATGGTTTTTAGTGCAAGTTCTCCTACTTGTGCAATGCTCTCAGAATACAACAATGATCCATATTATTATTTAAAAAGACAACTAATAAATATAGCCTTTGGAACAGTAGGATTTTTGATATTTGCTTTTATAAATATAAAAGAAATGAAAAAATACGGTCATATACTATTTTTATTTAACTTGCTGTTATTGGTCTTGATATTGATCCCAGGAGTAGGTATATCTTCAAAAGGAGCAACTCGCTGGCTCGGAGTTGGCAGTATTTCATTTCAACCTGCTGAATTTGCAAAATTATTTTGTATAATATTTATTGCAACATATCTATCCAAAAGAGGAGAAAATATACAATTACCAAAACAATTTTTTATAATAACAGCTTGGATAGTAGGAACCGCTTTTTTAATACAATTAGAACCTGATTTAGGAACTGCTCTTTCAATATGTTTTGTATTTGTTATAATGTTATATATAGGTGGAGCAAATAAATTACATTTGACAAGTTTAGTTGGTTTAGGAGCAGGATTAGTAACTGCAATTCTCTTATTTGGTGGTCATTCATACAGAATTAAGAGATTAACATCTTTCTTAGACCCTTGGAAAGATGCCCAAAACACAGGATACCATGTTTGTCAATCTCTAATTGCAATAGGTTCTGGTGGATTTGGCTTGGGGTTAGGAGAAAGTAGACAAAAATTTTTATATCTTCCTGAACAGCATACAGATTTTATATTTGCAATAATTGGAGAAGAATTGGGAATAGTTGGAACAATAGTAATTGTATTGCTATTCTGTTTTCTCTTACACAGAGGTTTAAAAATAGCCTCTGAAACAAGTGATCTATTTTTGAGTTTACTTGCCATAGGTTGTACTTTAATGATAAGTTTACAGGCTTTTATGAATATAGGTGTTGTAGTTGGAATTCTACCTTGTACAGGAATACCACTTCCATTTATAAGTTATGGAGGATCGTCATTAATAGCGACGATGATGATGGCGGGTATTTTATTTAATATCTCTCAATACTGTTCAAGAGAAGGAATAGGATTGCACTTGGAAGATGAAAATTCAAGTCAAGACTATGATTACTCAGAATGCTTAGATGCAGAAGAAAATTAAAGGCGAAAAAAATGAACATAATATTCACAGGTGGTGGCACAGGTGGTCATCTATATCCAGCAATAGCAGTTGCAAGAGCTTTAAAAGCTAAAGATTCAAATAACAATATATTATTTATTGGGAATGAAAATGGAATTGAATCTTCAATAATTCCAAAAGAGGGATTTGATATAAAATTTGTAAAATGCAGTTCCTTCAGTTCAAATCCAATTAAATTGGCAAAAGGACTTTGTAAAATTGCAAGTGGAGTATTTGAATCGCTTTCTATAATATCAAAATTCAAACCAAATCTAATTGTTGGAAGTGGTGGTTATGTAAGTGCTCCTGTTACATTTGCAGGAAGTTTAAAGAAAATACCTGTTGTTCTTCTTGAACAAAACACTATATCAGGAAAAACAAATAGATTTATAGGAAAATTTGCAAAAAAAATCTGTATAAGTTTTGAAGACACAGCAGGCTCATTTCCAAAAGGTAAAACAGTTTTTACAGGAAATCCTGTAAGAGATGATATAATATCCGCAAACAGAGAAGAATCAAGAAAAGAACTAAATATCAAAGAAGATCAATTTTGCATTTTAGTTACAGGGGCAAGTCAAGGAGCAAAAAGCATAAACAACGGAATCATAGAATGCCTGAAAAAATGGAAAGATAAAGCTATAACTATAATTCATTTAACTGGAGAAAAAAATTGGGAGGAAATAAAAAAAGCAACTGAAGACTTGACAAAAAATTCAAAAATAGATTATAGACCAGTTGCTTATATGAACAATATTGCCACAGCGTATGCTTCATGTGATTTGGTAATAGCAAGAGCAGGTGCAACAACACTGGCAGAAATTTCAGACAGAGGCATACCAGCAATTCTAATCCCCTACCCTCATGCAGCTGAAGACCATCAAAAGAAAAATGCAATATTTTTTGAAAAAAGCAATGCTGCAATAGAAATTGATGATGACAAAATACAAGAAAAATTGTTGGAAACTGTCGAAATTCTTATAAATGACAGAGAAAAATTAAATTCAATGGGGAATGCATGTAAAAAACTTGGAAAACCTAATGCAGTTTTTGAAATTTTAAAGGTATTAGAAGAAATAAAATAGAAGAATAACATTTAACTTTTTTAGGTATTTTGAGGTTTTTTTATACAATGCAACATATTCACTTCATCGGTATCGGTGGAATAGGAATGAGCGGAATTGCTCAAATAATGATAAAAAAAGGCTATAAGGTGTCAGGTTCAGATTTGAAAAAATCAAATCTCACAGAAAATCTTGAAGCCATTGGAGCTAAAATTTATTATAATCACAATGAATCAAACATAGATGGTGCTGATACAGTAGTATATTCAACAGCTATTTCAGAAAATAATATTGAAGTTCAAGCTGCCCAAAAAGCAGGAATTAAAATCATAAAAAGAGCAGAAATGCTAGGATTCTTGATGAATGGAAAAAATGGAACAGCTGTTGCAGGTACACATGGTAAAACTACAACATCATCTATGATTTCCTATGTCTTTAAAAATATAGGATTAAATCCAACTGTGATAATTGGAGGAGAACTTTCTGCAATAACATCAAATGCTTCATCTGGAACAGACCCTTATGTAATAGCAGAAGCAGATGAGAGCGATGCTTCATTTTTGTATTTAGCTCCTAAAATCGCAGTAATAACAAGTATTGATTCAGATGTCAACTTAAATGTTAGACCTTGGAGAGAATATAGAGATAACACTCCTCTATTAATGCAAAAAATAAGAGAAATATTTGTAAATTTTACAGACAAAGTTGTAGAATCTGGAATTGTTGTTTTATGTGAGGACAATGCAGAAGTAAGAAAAATAAAATCGAGCATAAAAAGAAAAATAATAACTTATGGAATAACACATAAAGCAGACTTATTTGCTACAGATATAAAACTATATGATTTTAAATCATCTTGTGATGTATATCTAAAAGGTAAAAAAATAGGAACTATGAATTTAAATGTTCCTGGCAAGCACAATATACAAAATGCTCTTGCCTGTATAGCTGTATGTATGGGATATGGATTTGATGTAAAAGAAATTATAATTGCACTCGAAAAATTTGGAGGATTAAAAAGAAGATTTGAAGTAATAGGTCGTCCAATGGGAACAATGATAGTGGATGACTATGCTCACAATCCTTCAAAAATAATGTCAGCATTACATGCAACAAAAACAGGAAATGCAAAAAGAGTTATAGCAGTATATCAACCACATAGATATTCAAGATCAAAATATGAAAAAGAAGAATTATCAGAATCTTTTTTTGAAGCAGATAAAGTTATAATAACAGATATATACTCTGCTGGTGAAAAACCACTTGAAGATATATCTGGTAAAATACTTGCTGAACTTACTTCAAAAAAATATCCTAATCTCGATGTAACTTTCATTGGAAATCCCAAAGATGCTTTTGATAGTTTAATCGATCAAGTACAAGATGGAGACTTGATAATAGCTCTCGGGGCTGGAGATATAACAAATTATATTCATGATTTTTGTAAAAATCTTGAAAACAAAGAAAGAAAAACAAAACTTCATAATGTAAATTATGTTTAAAAGAAAAACTGAAAAAATAAAATTCAAACCAATATTTCATGGTAGTAATGCAAGAAAAACATTCCTTCTTTTGATTTTTGTATTATCTCAAATTATATTTCTGACTTCATCAAGTTTTCTTCTAAATAGTATTGAAATAAAAGGATTAGATAGAATTAATGGAAAAGAGGTTGAACAACATTGTAAACCTCCATATGGTCATCTAATATGGTTTGCAAATACAGATTTGATGAATGAAAAAATTTTATCAATACCTTGGATAAAAGAATCTAAGATAAAAAAAATATATCCAAACAACCTTTCTATATCACTATCAGAAAGAGAACTTGTATTAGCAGAAGCGAATTTAAAAAATCCTAATAAATGGTATGGAATAGATTCAGATGGTTATATTTTGACAGAAATGGATTCAAAAAAAATAAATAATTTTCCAAAAATAGTAACTAATGAAGAAATAATATTACATTCGAGAGTTAATAAATTACACATAAAATCTATTTTATTAGTCAATTCAATAATATCTAAAGAAAATAAAAATAATATTAAATATTATAAAATTGATGAGGGTGGATATATTTCATTTATATATAACACAGGCAAACGTACATTTGAAGTCAAAATAGGAGAAGCTGAAGATGCTCCTGAAAAAATGAAGATATTCGATGCGATGAAAGAGCAGATGGGAAGTCAAATAAACTATTTAGAATATATAGATTTGAGATACTCTGAGCCAGTAGTAAAACTCAGAGGAACTATAAGAAAGTAACATTAAAAAGTTAAAGTAATCCTATAGTAAAAAGGATTTTCATAAAGTGAACAATAAAAACAATCAACACAATAAAGGAAATTGGCAAATTCCAATAGCAATAACTTGTATGTTACTTGGAATAGTGGTTACAATGCAGTTTAAGATGCAAGAAAAAGCAGGTTTTCCACAACTTTCAAACAATAGAAATGACATGATAAAAATGGTTCATGAACTTGAATTCCAAAAGAACAAACTGGAAAAAGACCTTGAACAAAAAAAGAAAGAACTCAGCAATTTCGAACAGGCTGCAGGAAGCAAAGAAGACATATTAAAAGCCATGCAAAATCAGCTTGATGCAATAAGAACAGAAGCTGGATATACAGATGTCAAAGGTCCAGGAATAATCGTTGAATTGTCCGATTCAGCAAAAAGACCTGCTCCCAAAGATGATCCATTCTTTTTTATTGTCCATGATGTTGACATTGCAACACTCGTAAATGAATTATGGGCATCTGGTGCAGAGGCAATTTCAGTAAATGGTCAAAGAATTGTTGTAAACACTGCAATAAGATGTGTTGGTCCAACAATTCTTATAAATTCAGTTAGATTGGCTTCACCATATAAAGTAATTGCAATAGGACCTTCAAAAGATTTAGAGGGAGCATTAAAAACTCCAGGTGGATTTGTTGATTATATGACCCCCTCTACAAACCAAGGAGTAAATCTCAGTATAAACAAATATGATAATTTGGAAATATCTGGATTTAAGGGAAGTATGATTTTAAGGTATGCAGTTCCAACAGGAGCTGAAAAATAGATGTGGATTTTACTAGGTCTTATACTTGGAATAATAATAGCCTTTATTCTTCCATCACAATTTGCCTTTCCTATGGCATACTCTACATATATCTCTGTTGCATTTTTAGCAGGTCTTGACTCTGTCATAGGTGGAATTAAGGGAGGAATTGAGGGAAAGTTTGATTTATCTGTTTTTATTTCTGGATTTATAATGAATACTCTTCTTGCTGCTCTCATAACATGGATGGGAGATAGAATTGGAGTTGATTTATATATGGCAGCAATAGTAACATTTGGAGTTAGAATTTTTAATAATTTTGGTTATATAAGACATGATCTTATGAACACAAACCAAAATTTACAGACAAGTGAAACAAAAATAAATGAAGAAACAAAAAAAGAACAGTAAAAACGGCAAATATTTTTAAATGTTTAATGTGAGGATCGAAATTGAGTAGAACAGAAATTATAGCAGGAATAGACCTCGGATCAAGATATATAAGATGTATTGTTGCCGAAGCATCTGAAAATTCATCTATAAATATTTTGGGGATTGGAAAAGCTGTTTCCAAAGGAATAAGGCAAGGTGTTATAATAAATATAGAAGATGCCTATAAGTCTATACTGGAAGCAGTACAAGAAGCAGAACACATAGTAGGTTTTAAGTTAAAAAATGTCTATGTTGGACTTGGAAGTAAATTTGTTGCAGTACAATTTGAACCTGGTAGTGTAGCAATAACAAGCCAAGAAAAAATAATAACAGAAAATGACATTAGAAAAGTTAAAGATTCTGCAAGATCGGTAGCAAAAATTCCTCAATATAATCTCATTCAAATAGTGCCATGTGGCTATACAGTAGATGGTTTTTTTGCAGGTATAAAAGAACCTGTAAATATGTCTGGTCTGAGATTAGAACTCAATGCTATGATAGTAACAGCAATGGAGACATACATTTCCAACATCTCAAAAGCCATAGATGAAGCAGGTCTTGAAATAGACTATGACGGATTTGTACTTGGAAGTTATTGTTCTGCACTATCTACACTTTCAGAAGAAATGAAAGATCTCGGAGTTCTATTGATGGACATAGGTAGTGAAACAACAAATGTCATCATATATAGAAATAAAAGAGTAACATTTTACAGGTTCTTTCCTTTTGGAGGAGAAAATCTAACAAGAGATATTTCAAATATATTTGGAATAAAACCAAATGAAGCAGAAAGACTTAAAATAACAAAAGGTACTGCCTGTGCTGATTTAATAGAAGAAGATGAAGAATTATATGGAGACTCTATTACATCAAATACACCAGTAAAAATATTAAAAGAAGAATTGGCTCAAGTCATAGAAATAAGAATGAACCAAATTTTAGGTAGAATAAAACAGGAATTAAATGTATATTTGAGTAAAAATCCTATTGGGGCAATTGTTTTAACAGGTGGAACATCAAATTTAAATGGAATAGAAACATGTGTTGGAAGATTATTTGATCGCCCTGTAAGAATAGGCAAAATAATAGAACCAAAAGGTTTATCTGAAGAACTTGCACAAACAGAAAATTCAATGTTAATGGGACTTATATTGCATGGGGCTAGTAAATCTGAAAGAAAAACAGATAAACCGCCTTCAAAATCAAAATTTTCAGATTTTTGGGATACAGTCTTACAAATAGGCAAAGATATTTTTTAAAATAAACAATCCTGTCTTTTCCGGAGACAGTTTTCTATGTATTGAATGGAGGTTAAAATTTTGAATACATCCAAAAATGATAAATACATTCCAGCAGGAATAGAAAAATTGACCCAAACAATGAGCAAAACACAAAATATGTCAAAGTCAACAAATACAGATTTAAATACATCGGAAAAATATGCTGGAATAAGAGTTGTTGGAGTTGGTGGTGCAGGTTGTAATGCTGTAAATAGAATGATTTACACTGGTTTAAAAGGTGTTGATTTTATAAGCATAAACACTGACCCACAAGCACTATTTTTATGTGATGAAACAGCTAAAAGAATACCTATTGGTCAAAATACAACCAAAGGTGTTGGTGCAGGTGGAAATCCTGAAATCGGTCAAAAAGCAATTGAAGAAAACAGAGCTGAGGTAGTATCTGCACTTCAAGGAGCTGACATGGTATTCATAACGGCAGGAATGGGTGGAGGAACAGGAACAGGAGCTTCTCCGATAGTTGCTGAAATAGCAAAAGAAATAGGAGCTTTATCTGTCGCTGTTGTAACAAAGCCATTCTCATTTGAAGGAAAAATGAGAGGTATGATCGCTGATCAAGGAATAGCAAAACTAAAAGAAAAAGTAGATGCTCTAATAGTAATTCCAAATGACAATCTTTTAAAAGTTGTTGACAAAAAGACATCTCTCATTGATGCTTTTAAAGTAGCAGACGATGTATTGAGATATGGAGTTCAAGGAATAACAGACATAATGACAATTCCTGGACTCATTAATGTTGATTTTGCAGATATACAGACAATAATGTTAAATAGTGGATCAGCTTTAATGGGTATTGGAATGGCAAATGGAGATCAAAGAGCTGCTGCTGCTGCAGAAGAAGCAATCAAAAGCACACTTCAAGATACTTCTATTGATGGTGCAAAAGGTGTATTATTCTGTATAACAGGCTCAAGTTCAATGACACTTGCAGAAGTTGATGAGGCTTCAAGGATAATATCCCAAGCCGTAGATCCTGATGCAAAAATAATATTCGGAACTGTCATAGATGAAGCCTATGCTGATAATATAATGGTTACTGTTATAGCGACAGGTTTTTCTTCAGCAGAAGATTCACTTTCAATCATGGCAGATGATGAGCAACAGGATTATTCTCAACAGTACAATACATATCAACAATCTGATTATGGAAAATCTGAAGATTATGATCAGATATCTTCAATTCCAAGTTTTTCATCGACTCAAAGTATAAGAGAAAGATTTTTAAAGAGAAAATAACCGGAAAATAAAAACCTCCAAAAAATATAGTAAGGATAAAAATAAAATGGCAGATTTTATGAAACAAGCAATGGACGCTATAAAAGCAATGAAAGACAAGAACATAAGTTTAGATGATCTAATTCCAAAAGATACTTATGGACTTGTAAAAAATGTAATTGCTTCACTTGGTCAACAGGCATGGATAAATTTGGGAATGCAACCAAATCCAATGACACAAAAAATCGAAAAAGATTTAAAACAGGCAAAATTGGCTATTGATTGTACAACAAGTCTATGTGAAATAATGAAACCATATTCTTCTCCAAAAGAGAAAATAGAATTGGATACTTTAGTACAAAATTTGCAATTAAATTTTGTACAACAAAATCAATAAAATATAACAAAAGCACAATAAAGTTCTATTGTTAAAAGGCAATTTATTAATATACCATATTTTTAAAAATTTATGGTTACTATGTCAAAAATTATCTTGCATTTTAATTGTTTTTTGTGTATAATAGAAAACGATAAAATTTATGTAAAATTATTATTTGGCAAAGTCTATTAACAAAGTTCTAATCTTCTACGAAAGGATATAATACTGTGTTTAAAAGAATTAGTAAAATTTTTAAGGGTTTTATGAGTCTATTTATCAAAAATATTGAGACTAAAAATCCAGAAGCTCTTCTCGAAGCTCAAAAAGAAGAATTAAGAGAAAAAGTATCTCAATTCAATACAAATTTAGCAAAACAGGCAGGTTTTGTCGCAAGATTAGAGAGATTTGTAGCTGAAAGAGAAAAGAAAGAAAAAGAACTTTTGGCAAAAGCACAAGCAAATCTAAAAGCAGGTAATACAGAAATTGCAGGAAAGGCTGCAATGGAAAGAAAGACTATTCTTAGTGAATTAGAAGGATACAGAACCCAATTAGTTACAGCTAAAAAATCTTATGAACAACTTGTAAAGACAAAAGATGTAACAATAAAAGAAGCAAAATCAAAACTCGAATCTCTACAACAGAAACTTTCACAAGTAAAGATGAAAGAAGCAGAAGCAGAACTTCAAGAAATGTCTCAATCTATGGTTGGAGAACTTGGAGCTGGTGGAGATACAATGAACCGCCTCGAAGAACAGCTCAATGAGAGATTAGAACTTGCAACAGGAAAAGCACAAGTTGCAAAAGATTCTGCTGATTTCTCAGATGTAATTATGAAAGAATCAGAACAAAAAGCTCTTGAAAGCCAAGCTCTTGCAGAACTTGCTGCTTCAATGGGAATGGATTATTCACCTTATGGACCAGCTCCTGTTGCTGAAAAATCAATGGGTCCACAAAGTGGAGTTTCATTAGAAAAAGAAACACAACTTGACATAATTTAGTAAAAATGCCACAATATCCCAAAATATAAAAATGGGAGAATAGTTTGTATGAAAAATAAAACAACCTTTTTGGATTTGGTAAAAGAATGTTTTGGTTGGTGGCCAAATATATTATTCCTTATTTTTATGGTAATATTTGGACCTTCTATTTGTGGTTCAGCAGAAATTGCATATATATCGGGGGCTGTAATAGAAGCTCTTTGGCTATTTTTTGGCGGAGGAACTCCTGTTATTCAAAATAAAATTAAACAAAAAGAACAGCAAAAAATCTTAGCAGAATGGAATAATAAGAAAAACAGAATCATTGCAAAACTATCTGCTGCTAGCAGAAACAGATTTTGCAAATTTGAAAATACTGGTAGAAATATTTCATCTATAATAAATCAATCAAGAAAAGATGGAATAAATGCAGACCCTACAAAATTAAAAACAGTAAATCAACTTCTTTGGCTATCATTAAAACTTCTCTATTCTCGTGAAATAATGGTCAATAATGTAAAGGGCAATACAAAAGATATGCTCGTTACAAAAATTGAAAATATGAAAAAGAATAGAGAGAATGAGAAAGATCCTAAATTAATAGAAACACTTGACTCAACAATCAAAACTATGGAACAACGACTTGAAACATTTGAAAAAGTTTCAAACGATATGAAATCAATAGATTTGAACTTGCTGAGGATAGAAGAACAATTAGAACTTCTCAAAAATTTAACTGCAATAGAAATTCAAGATAACAAAGGCAGTTTGGCAAAACAGATAGACAACGCACAACAGTCAATAGATGACACACAGGAATGGATGGAAACAGCGAAAGATTTGTTTGCTCCTCTTGACGATGATCTTGCAGAAACACCTCCTGACGACATATTCGTTCAAGGTGTTTCATCTGGTGGGATAATTTAAAACCAAATGGCATTTAATTCCACCGCTTCTATACAGGCGGAGAAATTAGACGCCATTTTTTATACTTATAAGAAAATTTTGGAGGCTTATTAAATGACTGAAATTGCTTCTTGGGCAAAAAAAATGCAACAATATTTTATCGCAGGTACTTCTTCACAATTTATTCTATACGGAAACATATTTGACTATGTTCCAGTAAGAGATAGAAATAGATTAGAATTCATATCTTTGAGAACATTTCTAAATGATGTCATGTTTGCTCCATTTGATGTAGTTATATTTTATGATAGGGGCAAAGGCATTAGAGTTAGAAAAGGACAAGAAGAATTTCGTCGTTTTTTAGCTGGGTATGACGGTTTCAACCACACAAACTATGCGACATTCATGGGTAATCTTCCAAGAGAACCTAAAGTTGCAATAGATTTGATAGATAGATTCATACAATTAAATCTTCAAAAAGTAAAATTTTCAGAAAATGACAGAAATGCAGATGGAACACTAAAATCCTACACAATCCCTGTAAAAATAGCAATAGTTATAGACTATGCTCAATATGTTGTTCCAAGAGGCGAACTCATGCAGATGGTAGGAAATACAAGCGAAGTCTTGATAAAAATACTCGACTGGGCTTCAGATCCTGCAATAACAAATGCACATGTTGCAACATGTCTTGTAACAGAAAATCTACAAGAACTAAATACATTATTGATAGAAAGCCCATACAACACAAAAATAAAACTTCCAATGCCTGATGAAAATGAATTGGCAGATTACTGCAGATTTTTATCTGAAAGAATGCCTGATTACCATGAATACTGCAAAATTGAACCTAGATTGCTCGGTGCAGGAATGTTGGGGCTCACAAAAGCAGGTGTCAATTCAATAATCTCATTTGCAATAAAAAACAAACAGGAACTAAATCCAAAGATTCTATCACAAAACAAAAAAAGCTATATAGAAAAAGAGTGTAACGATCTTCTTGAATTCATAGAATCTCCATATAACCTCGATATGGTCGCAGGTCATAAGGCAGCAAAACAATGGTTAAAAGAAGATGCAGAATTGATAAGAAATGGAAAATTGAGATCGATTCCTATGGGTTATCTCTTGACTGGCGGAATAGGTACTGGAAAAACATTTTTAGCAAACTGTTGGGCTGGAGAACTTGGAATCCCGTTCGTAAAATTCAAAAATTTCAGAGACAAATGGCAAGGCTCAACAGAAGGAAATCTTGAAAAAATATTCACTGTTCTCGATGCACTAGGTCAAGTAATTGTATTTATTGATGAAGCTGACCAATCAACAGGGAAAAGAGAAGGTGGCGGAGGCGATTCTGGAGTTTCTGGAAGAGTCTATTCAATGTTAGCTCAAAAAATGAGCGATACAAAGAACAGAGGTAAAATAATTTGGATACTTGCTACATCTCGTCCAGATTTGCTTGAAGTTGACTTAAAAAGACAGGGAAGACTTGATGTTCATATTCCACTTTTTGCACCTCAGACAGACGAAGATAGAAATGAACTATTTAAAGTAGTCGCAAAAAAATCTGGTTCAGATTTAAAAGATGAAGATATACCAACACTTCCAGCAGGTTTGTCATCATTGGGAGGAAACGAAATGGAGGCTCTTCTCGTAAGAGCCCATAGACAATTTGATCTCCACAAGACAGATGAATCACTTGCAGAAATTCTCAAAAATCTTCTAAAAGATTTCAGACCTTCTGCATATACAGCTGCTCTTGAATACATGGATTTAATTGCAGTAAAAGAATGTACTGATTCCATGTTTTTACCAGAAAAATACAAATCAATGACTCCTGAAGAGTTGGACGAAAAAATAGAACATGTAAAGCACAGAATGAGTATATAAAATAGGCAGGTATACTACCATGTTCAAAAATAACAAACCAGTAAAACATAAAAAGGGAGATTATAGAGATATAGCAATGGAATCTATGAACTCCTTAGATGAACTCGAAGGCTTAACTATGAACAACACCTATGTTTCTCCTTATGAAAAGAGAAACTTTGAACAAGCTGTCGAGATATTGGACAGAGATCCGAGATTTACAAGAAATTCAGTAATAAAAAAGCCTTCATCAACAGAAATTCCAAAACAAACAGAAGATGCTTTTGCAAGTATGATGAAAAAGACTGTTAAACTAAATGCAGAACTTCAAAAAAATGACAGCCCTACTTCAAAAGAAGATTCATTTAAAAGTTTGATGAAGAAAAAACTTAACAATTACGAAAATCAAAAAGAATCTACAAATTTATCTACAAATCTATTGAATAAAACACAATTAGAACAACAACCTATAAACTTAGAGAAGAAATCATCCCTTATAGAGGATGCAGTAAAAATAGAAAATAACATTAGTGAAAAAACAAATGTACAAGAAAAAAAGATAAGTACTGGAATTGGATTATTAAACTCATTTGACAAACCAAAAGCAGAAAACATAAATAAAAATGATATAGAAGACGATTTGGATATTGCTTTTGAATATATAGTAAAAAATGGTGAAGAATGGAAAAACTATGATGAAATATATAAAATTGCAAATATTCCAAAATTAAAAAATGGAATGTCTATAGAAACAATAATGGGAATGTCTTCTGAAATGTCAAATATGCCTATAGATGTAAAAATGAGTTCAATCTTGAGCTATCTTGAAGAAAAAGGCATAGAACCATCAACAATAATTGAAGACTATAGGAAAAAAGATAAAATAATAAATTTATATGAAGAATTTCTTGAAGAACGATTGAGTAAAAAGAAATTGAGAATAGAATCTGAAATAAATTTACTAAATAAAAAAATAGCAGAAAGAGAAGATATAATAAAAAAGGATATGAGTCAATTCAATGACTGGAAAAATGATAAAATGATATTAGAAGACATGATGAAAGAAGCATGTGAATGTTTGGGGCATAAACAGTAAAATGACAGAATCAATAATAAATTGTGTAGAATATTTTTCATCTTATGCACATATATGGGGCTTAGTTTTTATATTTTTGTTCATGACTATGGAAAGTACAATACTTCCATTGCCAAGTGAAATAGTTATGATTCCTGCTGGATTCATGGCTTATCGTTGTGAATTATTGTGTAGATCGTTTTGGCCAGATTTCTTTTTAGCTGTAATCGCTGGAATATTAGGTTCAATATGTGGTGCTTGGATTAACTATTTAGTATCCCTAAAACTTGGGAGACCAATATTATATAAATATGGCAAATATTTCTTTATAAAAGAACATGCTTTAAAAAGAGCAGAAGAAATATTCAATAAATACGGTGATATGGCGACATTTGTATGTAGATTAGTTCCTGTATTAAGACATTTGATTTCCATTCCTGCAGGTCTTTCAAAAATGAATCCAAAAAATTTTACAATCTGTACAGGTTTAGGTGCTGGGCTTTGGATGATCATTTTGACAGGAATAGGTTCTTATTTAGGTGTAATAGCTGGAGCAAAAACGAGTTACAGAGAAATAATTACAATGGGAGAAAAACTTTTACATCAACATTTCTGGCTCATAATGATTTCAGTAATTTTACTTGCAATAATTTACATGTTTATTCATAAAAAAGTAATGGGAGACATTACTAAAAAGGAGGAAAATTAAATGAAAAAATTAATTAGCTTATTTTATGTTTGTGTTATATTTATAGCATTATCATTAAATGCTTATGCCTCTGATTATTCAACAAAATCCCCTGCTGTAGTAAAACCAACCCTATATGTACAATCTGGTGGTATTCCTGCTTTTTCTAATGACTATTACAATTCAATATACAATGATGGTCGTCCACAACATAGATATCACTATAGACCTACATATACTCCAATAAACCAATCTCCTTATTACAATCAAAATATTCCTCAAAGTGCAATAAAACAACAATATGAATACAATGGTGGTTCTATCCCTCCATTTGGCACAAAACCTACATATACTCCAATAAATAAATTACCATACTATAACCAAAATATACCCAAAAGTGCAATAAAAAATGAAAAGTGCCCAAACAATAATCCATATGGAGTATATCCTTGGAATGTAAAATACACATATACACCTGCCAATCAAATAAAATACACCCCTGCATCACAAATAAAAAAATGACAAATATTCCATTGAAAGAAAATATAAAACAGATAAAAATATTTTCTTCACTAAATGAAGAAGAGATAAACTTAATACAAAAATTTAGTTCTAAAATTTCATTTAGTAAGAATACAATAATATGTTTAAGTGGAGAGCCAGCAACACATTTTGCAGGTGTAATCAATGGTAAATTAAAAGTTTCATCTTTTTCTGAATCAGGGAAAGAAATTGCATTCCATTATTTATACTCTGGTGACTGTTTTGGTGAAATGTCAATTTTTGACCATGAATCTACAAGATCTGCTACTATAACATCTATTTCAAAATCAGATATAATAATCATAAAAAACAAAGATTTTATAAGTTTAATGAAAGAAATGCCATCCATTTTTTTAAAAATAGGAAAAATTCTTTCAGAAAGGCTTAGACACTCAAATAAAAAAATAGAATTGCTATGCTTTTGTTCACTGAAAAAAAAAGTTACAGATTATCTAATTGAGTGTTGCGAAAAAGAAAATTATTATACTTGTTCTCAAAAAGAAATAGTTGAATTTACAGGAGCAAGTAGAGAAAGTATAAGCCGAGTTATATCTGAACTGAGACAAAATGGAATAATTACAAAAGAATCTAAAAAAGATAATTTTAAAATAGATTTGGAGAAGTTAAAAACATACAGTGAGACAAGTGAATAAAAATCTTTATATATTCCACTATCCCCTATATAATTTCAACTGTTCAATTATAAAAACAGATAATTTTATATTTGTGATAGACACATATTTGGGACCAGATGGAATAAAAGAAGTTAAAGAATTTGTAGAAAAAAATAAAGAAAATAGACAAGTATATGTGATAAATACCCATTCGCACTATGATCATATCTGGGGAAATTGTCTTTTCGAAAATTGTCAAATAATATCTCATAGGTTATGCAGAGAAAAAATCTTATCAGACGGCGAAAAAATTCTTGACGAATTTAAAGAAAAAGAACCAAAATTAATTTTGGGAGATATCAAAATAAAAGCCCCTGATATAATTTTTGAAGATGAATTGACATTTTTTTCAAAAGATATATCTGTAAAATTAAAACATTTTAACGGTCATACAAAAGATGGAATTATAATTATACTTGAACCCGATCATATTTGTATTGCAGGCGATCTTGTCGAAGAGCCATTTCCTATTGTAAATGAAGAAGATAGCAATTTAACAGAATTCATATCATCTATTGAAGAAATGGATAAAATGGAGTTTAATTTAGTTATACCTTCACATGGAAATAGATTTGATAATAAATTAGTAAAAGAAAATTTATCTTATTTAAAACAATTACATAACAATTCTATTTCAAATGATTATTGCATGCAAAACAACATAACAAGTGAATTTTATCAGGAAGCCCATAAAGAAAACATAAATTCAACGAAGGGGGAATAAAAAATGTCATTTTTTGAAGGACTATCTAAAACATTTAAGCAAGGCACAGAATTGGCAAAAAAAGGAACTGAAATAATTGTAAAACAGGCTGAAAGATCAATCAAAATTGAATCTGTCAAGGCTGATATTATTACAGAAAAAAAAGAACTTGACAAAAAAAAGAAGCGTTTAGCTTCAAGAGTATATTCCATGTATGAAAAAAATGAGATAGAAGACCCTGAATTAATTGAAATGTGTAAAGAAATAAAAAAAATAAAATGGAGTATAGAGAAAAAGTATTCTGATATTGAAGCCTTAAAAAAGATGTCTGTTTCATTAAAAGATGAAGAAGAAAAAGATCCTTGGGAAAATGATGAGGACGATTTCTTCGAAAATGACGAAAAAGAAAAGAAAGACAAAAACAATGAGAAAATAAAAGAAGAAAAGACTAAAGAAAGTAATAACACAGAAAAGACTAAAAAGAAAATAAAAATAAAAGTTAAAGATTTGGAACAAGAAGAATACAATAGCAAAAAAGAAGATAAAAAAGATGATGACAAAAAAGATTCTATTAGCGACAGCAAATAAACACAAGATAGAAGAGATAAAATATCTACTCGATGACATATCTTATGAAATAGTATCTGTTTTGGATTTTGACAATATAAAAGAAGTAGAAGAAGGAAAAGATACATATCTTGAAAATGCTTCTTTAAAAGCATTGGGATATTCAAAACAAACAGGCATTTTATCACTTGCGGATGATTCAGGTCTTGAAATTGATTGCCTTGGTGGAAAACCTGGTGTTATATCCTCAAGATTTTTGAGTGAAGCAAAGTCCTATGGTGAAAAAAATAGTATGCTCCTTGAAATGATAAAAGATGTACCAGAAGAAAAAAGAGGAGCAAGATTTATCTGTACAGCAGTTCTTGCTTATAACGGAAAAATTATTAAGTCATTTGTGGGAGAATTAAAAGGGAGTATAG
This sequence comes from Candidatus Xenobia bacterium, assembly GCA_045114665.1. GTDB lineage: Bacteria > Vulcanimicrobiota > CADAWZ01 > CADAWZ01 > CADAWZ01 > CADAWZ01. Next base: position 17,471 of record JBGUKW010000150.1, read on the forward strand.
CATTTGAAAAAGCTGGTCATGAAGGTTTTGGATATGATCCAGTATTTTATTTACCTGAATATAAAACAACACTTGCTTCAGTTCCTGCAGAAATAAAAAATCAAATAAGCCATAGAGCAAATGCAATGAAACAAGTAAAAGAATTTTTGAAAACATTTAAAATATAATTAAAATACAGATAAAAACTTAATAATTTTGTTCTTAAAATTCCTATGTTATGAAAAATATTAAATAAGAAGAAAACAAATAAACAAAATAGAACTAAAAAGCAAAAAGAACCAGATTTACAAAATAGAGCGATAAAATATAGTTTAGACCTACAGAAGAACAAAAAGAATTTTTTGAAAAAAATTTTGGTTGTTCTCGTTTTGTGTTCAATCTTCTTTTAGGTGATAAAATATCATATTATCAAGAAAATAGTAAAATACTACATAATACTCCTGCTAAATATAAAGATAAATATCCTTTTCTTCGTGAAGTAGATAGTCTTGCTTTGACAAATTCTCAGATAAATTTAGATTTACACATATTATCGAAACGCCGAGAAGAGAAACTGAAAGAAAGAGAAGAAGCTAAACAAGTAAATAAAAAATAATAAAGATTATATAAAAGAATGCCCCATATATGAAGGATTTCATATATAG
>JBGUKW010000151.1:0-26776 GCA_045114665.1 Candidatus Xenobia bacterium
ATCTTCAGATAATTTAGCATATAGAAGACAGAAATATTGAGAATCAATAAGTTCTTTTTCCTGTTCTTTACAATATTCAAAAGCATCGTTTTTATTTATATTGTCAAGAATATATATAAGAGCTATTTTGTCATCTTTGTCATTACTGATTTCAATAGCCTTTCTTGCATGTTTTTCTGCCTCTGAATATCTATTCTCAGAAAGAATGAGAGAACGCAAATTTCTTATTGCTTCAATGTTTTTAGGCTCTTTTTTTAATACGAGATTATAATATTTTATTGCTTCTGCTCTTTTGCCTATTGCATTTGAGACATTGGCTTTAATCATCATTGGTCTTACTTCTCTCAATGAGTGTTTTAAAGCTAAATTTGCATATTTTTCTGCTTTTGTGTAGTCTTTTATTGCATTAAGTGCTTCAGCTTCAGCACATAGTGCTTTATATGAGCGTACATTTATATTGAGTGCTTTTTCTGCTTCTTCCAATGCACGATCATATTGTTGTTCTTTTAGAAATAGGGAAGACTTATTCAAAATAGCTTCCAAACATTTTGGATTTAATTTTTCAGCTTCTTCAAATAGTTCGATAGCTTTTTGAGTATTCCCATTTTTATATTCTTCAACACCTAAATTGCATATTTCAACAGCTTTGTTTTCCATGATTTAATCTTTTCCTGTAAATGCTTTTTTTAGTTTTTGCAAAAAAGTTTTGTCTTTATCTTTGTTATCTTTACTGGAAGCATCGGCAAATTCTTTAAGAGCTTTTTTCTGTTTTTCATTTAATTTTTTAGGTATCATAACCCAAATTTTTACATACAGATCGCCTCTACTACTGCTATTTACAGAAGGCATACCTTTGCCTTTTATCTTAAATATAGTGTCACATTGTGTTCCTGCAGGAACTTTTAATTTTGCTTCTCCGTCTATCGTTCCAATAGTCAATTCGGCACCAAGTGCAGCCTGTGGAAAATCTATCTGTTCAACTCTGAATAGGTCTTTGCGTGATCTTTGGAATATTTCATGCTCTTTTATGAATATAACTACATAAAGATCTCCACTATCTCCGCCATTTGTGCCACCTTCTCCTTCTCCTGCAAGTCTTATTTTTGAGCCTGTATCAACTCCTGCTGGTATATCTATTGTCAAAGTTTTTGTTTTTGACATTTTTCCTGTACCATGGCAGGTTTCACAGTATTCATCAATTTTGACACCTTGACCTTTACATTTTGAACAAGGAGCTTGGGTCATTATTTGACCAAATGGACTTTTTGTAACTTTTGTTACTTGACCTGTTCCACCACAAGCACCACAAACTTTTGGAGAAGTTCCTTTTTTGGCTTTTGTACCTTTACATGCTCCACAAGTTACCAAAGTCTCAACTTCGATGTCTTTTTTGCACCCAGAGAAAGCCTCTTCAAGAGTTAGCTCGAGATCATATCTCATATCTCTGCCTCTTACTGGAGCATTTCTATCTGGACGGGAATTATATGCTCCTGCACCAAATCCAAACATGTCGAATATGGAGCCAAGACCTCCCATTCCTCCAAAGCCGAAATCGCCTCCCATGAAGTCGCTCATATCTCCCATATTTGCACCTTCTGGACCAAATTGGTCGTATTTGTGCCTTTTTTCTTCATCACCTAAAACAGAATATGCTTCATTTATTTCTTTAAATTTTACTTCTGCCTCTTTTTTGTCTTCAGCAACATCTGGGTGGTAAATTCTGCAAAGTTTTCTATATGCTGATTTTATTTCATCTTGTGTAGCGTTTTTATCTACTCCAAGTATTTCATAATAATCTTGTTTACTATCTGCCATTGTCTTTTCCCCTGTCTATTAGATAGGTTTATTATATCTAAATTTACCCGTTGTTCTCGTTATATTTTAACTAGGGCGTGTTTGTAAACTCTATTTTTCAAAATTTTATTGTTTATTATTTTATTATCGCCACTTTTTGGATATAAGATGTTCACTATGCCATTTTTCCTTCTTAAAAAGTGCTAAATTATAATAACTGCCCTTTGTTTTCTAAGTACAATTTACAAGAAAATACCGTAGAAACATTGGTCAGCTTATATCGTACAAAAATGGCTCATAGTGAGTTTATAAATAGCCCCTAGTGCACAACGAGTTAATTTTTATATTATATTATTTAATTGCTATAATAAAATAAAACGGAAAGAGCTGTGGCTTTTCTATATAAATATTTTGCCTCAGCTCTCCATATTGTTTACAAACTTACTGTTTTTTTGAAAGATGTTATTGTTGGAACCAACCGAAGAGATCATCTTCTGAAGGTTCATCACCTGAAACACTTACCTGGGGCTCGCCATCGGGATTTGTTTCCATTGTCTTATCAAGTTTACTACCATCGACATTGATATAGACATTTGTTGTAACTCTATACATCTGTTCTTGCAATGCTTTTGTACAAGTTCTAATTTTGTCATTGTCATAGGTCTGTAGTGCAGATCTAAGCTGATCAGCAGCAGCTCTTATTGCTTTTTGTTCATCAAGAGTCATCTGTTCAGCAAGTTCTCTCAATGTTCTCTCAGCAGTATCAAGCTCGACATTTCCTTTGTTTCTTGTCTGAGTTTCTTCTCTGCGTTTTGCGTCTGCTTCTGCATATACAGCAGCTTCTTTGACCATTTGGTTGATTTCGTCGTTTGTCAAGTTTGTTGGAGACTGAATTGTAATCTTTTGTTTGTTTCCAGTAGCCATATCTTTTGCAGATACATTAACAATACCATTTGCGTCGATTTCGAACATAACTTCGATCTGTGGAATACCTCTCAGTGCTGGAGGAATATTTCTGAGTTCGAATCTTCCAAGTGATTTGTTGTTTGCTGCCAAGTCTCTTTCGCCTTGGAGAACATGGACTTCAACTGTTGTCTGACCATCTGTTGCAGTTGTGAACATTCTTGATTTTGAACAAGGAATTTGAGTATTTCTTTCAATTAGTTTTGTGAATACTCCACCGACTGTTTCAATACCAAGAGACAAACTTGTAACATCGAGGAGAACCATGTCTTTAACATCACCTGAAAGGACACCACCTTGAATTGCAGCACCCATTGCAACGACTTTATCAGGGTCGATTTCTTTACTTGGTTCTTTTCCAAAGATTTTTCTTGCTTTATCTTGAACTGCGGGCATTCTTGTTGAACCACCGACAAGAAGAACCTTTGCAATTTGGCTTATTGAAAGACCTGAATCTTTGAGGGCTTTGTCAACAGATTCTTTACATTTGTCAACAAGATCAGCTGTCATCTCTTGGAATTTTTGTCTTGTGAGTTCCAAATCAAGATGTTTTGGACCTGTTGCATCTGCTGCGATGAAAGGAAGATTTATTTTTGTTGATGTATCTGAAGAGAGAATTATTTTTGCCTGTTCTGCAGCTTCTTTAAGTCTCTGCATAGCAACACGGTCTGTTCTGAGGTCTATATTATTTGATTTTTTGAATTCTTCGATGAGCCAGTCCATGATTCTCTGATCCCAGTCATCTCCACCTAATCTCATATCACCAGCTGTTGCATTTACTTCGAAGATTCCGTCTCCGATTTGAATGATAGATACATCAAATGTTCCACCACCTAAATCCCATACAAGGATTTTTTCTGATTTATCTATTTTATCTTGACCATAAGCCATTGACGATGCTGTAGGTTCGTTTATAATTCTTAAAACTTCAAGACCTGCGATTGTTCCTGCATCTTTTGTTGCCTGTCTTTCACCATCATTGAAGTAAGCAGGAACTGTGATGATTGCTTTTTCTATTGGGTAGCCTAAATATACTTCAGCATCTGCTTTGACTTTTTGAAGAATCATTGCACTTATTTCTTGTGGAGTATATTCTTTGCCATCAATAGTTACCTTATAATCAGTTCCCATATGTCTTTTGATTGAACTGATTGTTCTTTCTGGGTTACTTATAGCCTGTCTTTTTGCAGCAGCTCCGATTAGACGTTCACCTGTCTTTGAAAATCCAACTACAGAAGGGATCAATGAATCACCTTCAGCACTTGGGATAACTATTGGTTGACCACCTTCCATGATAGATGCAACTGTATTTGTAGTACCCAAATCTATTCCTAATACTTTGTTCATATTTTTTTCCTTTGCCTTTTTTTTATATTATTAATTAAAATTTAATTATTGTCTTTTTGATACTTTTACTGATGCAGGTCTGAGAAGTTTGTTGTTGAGTAAATATCCATTACTCAAAACTTCTATTACTGTGTCGTCTGGATGATTGTTGTTCACTTCTGTCATCAATGCTTCATGTACATTTGGATCAAAAGGTTTTAACAATGGATCCATTTTGGTTATTCCAAATCCTTTTAGAGTGTTTTCAAACTGAGTTAAAATCATCTCTACACCTTTTGAAAATGACTCTTTGTCATTACTTGTCTTTGATGCATTGAAAGCTCTCTCAAAATTGTCAATTACTGGCAATATCTTTTTAAAAATATCTGAAATAGCTTTTTCTGTTTTTAGTTTTACATCTTGTTGAGTTCTTCCTTTGTAGTTCTCAAAGTCCATTTTGAGTTTATCACATCTATTTTCAGCTTCTGTAATTTGTTTTTCTGCTTTGTTTAGCTGTTCTCTATATATGAAAGCTTCTTTTTCTTTATTTGAAATTATAGCTTCCATCTCTATGATTTTTCTTGTCTCTGTCTTTTTGTTTACTTGTGGAGCAGTTCCAGATGTTTTTAGTGTATTTACAATTATCCTATAAAAACCCAACAAACCAGACATTGTAACTTTTGAAGGTGAAAGAGTTGCCATTCTTTCTTTCAAAAATTCAAGTGAAGGAATCTCATTTATTATATGTTTTAGTTCGGCAAGTTCTCTTGAAATTCTTGCAGGGTCTTCTGCACTTGATTCTACTGAATTTTCTTGAGGAGTTACTTTAGGATTTACTGCAGAAGGCTCTTCTGTAATTTTTGGATTAACCCTTGTTATAACTTCTTCTTGAACAGGCTCCTGTTTTTTTACAAAATCGGAGCTTTCGGTATTTTCGGTTTTAACTGATGTCTGTGCTGGTGTATCAGTTCCGAAATTTTGTGATTTAAGCCGTGCAAGTCTTTTTGCACGCATTTCTTTATTAGATAAACGAGCTTCTAAGTCATAGAAGCAATTTCCACTTGCTGTAGCCATATCTCTAAAAAGTAACCCTTCCTTTAAATCATTTTTTTATATAATTTACATATTAGAAGGTAAAATCCTTCACTCTGTAATGGGTCTCATTTTTATTATTGTATTTATTTTTAATATTGCTCTTGCTATTTCTCCTGCAGATTTAAGTGCATTCATTTTAACTTCGGCAGGATCTATTATTCCCTCTTTTTTCATGTCTTTTATTTCGCCATTATCACATTCAATTCCCCAGTCTCCTTGATTTTTTTTCTGCATTGCAAGAACTTGTTCTATTTTTTCTAAGGAATTGAATCCTGCATTTGACACTATTTGAGACATTGGTCTTTTTAATGCTTCTATAACACAATCTATTCCATATCCAAATAGATCGCCTGTCTCATCTCTTTTATCTCTTAAATAGGGAATAAGACTTATCTCTAATGCTCCACCGCCTGCTACAACTCCATTTCTTAATGATGATTGTAGTGATGAAGCTGCATCTCTTGCTATTCTCTCTTTTTCCCCTGATATTTCTTCAGAAGGAGCTCCTACTATATATGTTGAAATAGGTTTGCCTTTTCCACCTTTAAAATAAACATGACCATATTCAATATTTTCTGATATTTCTTCAGCATATCCTAAATAATTTTCTATTTCATCAATAGATTTTTCAAGAATTGTCCTTCTGACAGGAGTTGCTCCAGTGAATTCAATTATGTCTCTTAGATCTTTTCCATAAATTCTGCTAAAAGCCATTATTGAATTTGAAGTAAATACTTCTTCAGCATATCTATCTAATGTTTTTGATGTTATTACAACTTTTATATCAAGTGATAATATTTTTTGTAAATTTTTGTTGAAAGTTCTTCTATATTCTGTATAGGCATTAAATCCTGATTCTGTTTTCATTGCAGAATCAGTTATTTCTTCTGGAATAAGTGAATCATCTATTACAAGAATTTTTGCATTTCTGCATATTTCAGGCATCTGTTCATTTATTCGTCTTTTTTTGATTGCAAGACCTTCTATCACTTCAGAATTCATGCCTGTTTGACAGAAGATATGATCAGATAGTTTGAAATTTTTGTTTTTTAAAACATCAATTCCTATTGATTTTGCAAGAGATGTTATTGAATTTGTTATTTCTTCGTTTTCTCTTCCTGCAGTAAAGACAGCACATTTTAAAAGTGGATCATCTGTGCCTGTCAATTCAATCTTCTTTTTGTCTATTAATTTTAATGCTTCAGTTATTCCAATATCTATACCTTTTATTATTTTTCCAACTGGGACTCCTCTTATTACATAGTTAAGTCCCTCATTTATCAATGCAGCTGCAACTACTGTTGCAGTAGTTGTACCATCACCAGATTGCCTATATTGATTTCTTGCTATATTTATCAACATTCGAGCAGCAGGGTGTGTTACTTCCATACTGTCAAGGATTGTAACTCCTGCATTAGTAACTATTATATTCCCTGCTTGGTCAACAAGCATTGTATCAAGCCCTTTTGGACCAAGTGTATTTTCTACAGCTTCGGCTACTGCTCTAACTGCTGCTGCATTTGTAAATAGAGCAGATATTTTATCATCTACTTCGCTTTTATCATTACATATATTTTTTGACGACATCTTTTTCTTTTTTACTCTTTTATATTTCTGGTTGTGTTTATTTATAGCAATTTTTAAAATTAGTAAAAATTGCTGTAATGTTTAGAAAATATATTATTCTTCTTTATTATTCAAATTGTCTTCTATATTTTCTGCAACATAATTGATTATAGAAATAACTCTTTTATAAGGCATGCGTTTTGGTCCTAATATTCCTATTTTACCTGCTGGAGTTGAATTTATTTTGTAATTTACTGTTATTATTGAACAGTCTTTCATCTCAACAATAGGATTTTCAGAACCAATCATTATATTTATATCATTTCCTTTTATTGTTTCTGAAAGTATTTCTGCAATTATGTTTTCCTGCTCCAGTAAGTCGAGCATTATTTTTATATTTTTGACATCACCTGTTTCAGAATAGTCAAAAACTTTATTTTTACCACTTACTATTATTTCTCTTGAAGAAGGAGTTATTATTTTTTTAGATTCTTTGCTTATTGAGTCCAACAAATTATTCTTATTATTTTTATCTGCTTCTTCATCAAGAATTTTACCAAGTTCTTCTATTGGTTTTCCAAGAAGTCTTTTATTTAAAGTTTCTGTTAGAGAATCGAGTGTTTCTGAATCAGGTGGAGTTGTTACTTCGATTATTTTATGTATTAATTCTCCTGTTACAGATAACATAATGAGCAGTATAGAAGAACTGCTCATTGGAATCAATTTTACATATTTAAATAGACTTTTGTTAAGTTGTGGAGCCAAAATCATTGATGTATAATTTGTCATTTTGGACAACATATCAGCTGTTTTTGTAAAAAGAGATTCTGTTTTATTTTTTAAGGCATCATATTCTCTTTTTATTGCTTCAACTGTTTCATTTTTAGGTGGCTCAATCCTCGTTTTTATTATTTCATTAACAAAAAAACGATATGCACTATCTGCAGGAATTCTTCCTGATACAGTATGTGGCTGAATTAGAAATCCCATTTCTTCTAATTTAGCCATTTCATTTCTTATTGTTGCAGAGCTACATTTTAGACCAGCTAAAGATGTTATTGTTCCTGAACTAATGGGCTCGCCTGTTTTAACAAATTCTTGCACAATGAATTCAAGTATTTTTTTTTGTCTTAATGTTATTTCTGGAATATCTTTAAGCATGGTTATATGCCCTATAAAATTTCGCCTTTTAATATTTTTTCTATATATATATTTGATATATAATTTTTTAAATTTTTTATATCACAAATTATAAATTTAGAATCTTTTTCTATATTTAAATATGTATTTTTATAATCTATAATTTGTAATTTATTTATTTTGTTTCCTAATGAATCAGTGCAGATTCCTGATACAAATATAAATAATTTTTTATTTGTTTTTACTTTAGTGTCTTTTTTTATTGTTTTGATTTCAAATGATTCCTGTGCTTCTATTATTTGCTTATTATTAATTCTTTTTAATTGTGGAATTAAATAAAATATATTTTGAATAAAGTATATTTTTTTAAACTGCTCATATAGTTTTTCATCTTTAAGACATTCTTTTACCAATTCTCTTTCAACAAATAAAATCGAAGTAGGGGATATTGTTTCAAAAGTTTCGGAATCGAAAATACCTAAAAAATCGCCTGTTCCAAATTTTTGATCTTGTTCGTTTTTTATAACTCCATTCAATATAAATGCTGAGTATTTACCTGTTTTGGTCTTTTGGCTATGGTCAAATTTTTTGATTTTTCCTCTTGATAAAAATACTTTTTGCCATATTTTATCTATTTTATTTATCAATTTATTATTAAAAAATGCTGATAATATATGGGCATTTAAAGGCTGATAACCTTTATCAACAATATAGGAAGCTCCAAAAAGTCCATATAAAAAACCAAAATTTTTTGGAATATTGTTTATATTTATGTGGTTTAATATTAATTTTTTTCTATTTATTTCTGGAATTTGACATAATTCTTTTATATTTGGATGTACTAAGTTACCGCCTGAATCCATGAAGATATATTTTGATTTATTGTCATAAGGTATTGAATTTATCTGATTCTTTTTTTCTTTTGTTATTTTTGATTCTTGTTCCATTAAATCAAGAGTTGACCCCCAAGCTGTATCGCCTGAAATCAATATTTTACCTATTCTAATTCCTATTGTTGGAATCGAATGTATAGTCTCATGAGCCGTAAAATCTATGCCATAGATTCTTTTTGTGATATCTGGAATTAATTCAATAAATTGAAATCCCTCTTTTATTTCTGATTCAGAAATATCAAGAATAGCTGAGGCTTTTTTTACAAAAGAGTTAAATATTGGAAGAGTTGTCAAGATTTTTACTTTTTTGTTAAAAAACAAAAGATTTAGTAAACTGCAGTGATCGTCATGATTATGAGTTAATACAAAAATTAAGTATTCTGAATTATCTATACCGAGAACAGAATTATAATATTCTTCCCATGGACTTCCGTCAACAAATATTGGTACATAGTCTGAAAATACTATTGAACTAGTGTTTTCTTCATATTGAGAAAATCCATTTCCAGAACCAATAATTATTATTCCATCTTTTATGGAAATTGGTGGTTGTACATTAGGAACACCAAAAAATGGACTTATTTGATTTTCAATTAAAATGTCTATATTTTCTACTTGATCACCATTTTTTACTGAAAATGAAACTGGAGATATCTGCTCTATGGCAATATCTCCTATTTTTATAAGATTATTTTTAATTTCTTTAAATTTAATGGAAGCAAATATGTTCTTTTTTAAACGAAAAAATTCTTCATATTTGACAAAATTTTCTGTTTTTTTATTTTTTAGCCAATTTGGTTTATTTACACCTTTTATACTTGGAAATGTTTCACCAAGTATTATTTTTTGATTTTTTATAGCTTTTTTACTACCGATAATATTTATATTTCTTATTTTGTCAGCTGGCTTATATATAAAATTGGCAATAAGAAATTCTGTTGCCCCAACATTTATTCCATTTTGGAAAAAAATATCTGGCAAAACAATATTATGTGGGATATCTAAATGTTTAGATGTAAATACTTTTATAATATCTGAAGGACAGCCAAACATGACAGATGTATTATCTGAACATACGATATAACAGCCTTCTGTTATTTTTGTTTTTTTTAGCATATTATTTTACACTTTGGGTTTTCCAAGAAAAAATACTATTGCTCCACCAACTAATAAAATTGCTCCTGATATCCATTTTATTATTCCGCCCAAAAATGGGATAGGTGCAATAAACACTACAAGTGCCAATATAAACAATACAACCGCTATAAGCCTCATAATAGGATTTGCTTTAGGCGACTCTTGATTTCCACCAGTTTGCATTTGTTGTGGTGGATTTGTATTTACTATTTGTTGAGGTTCTGATTTTACATTATTATTAATAATTGGTTGTTGCTGTTGTATGTTATTTGGTTTTGCAACCAAAGGAGTTACAGGTTGTTGTACAACTGGCTGTACTGTTGGTCTTCCAACAACAGGAGACTGTACATTAGGTCTTGCTATTGGTGAGGCTTGTTGTACATTAGGTCTTGCCTGTGGAGTTTGTATTTGTACAGGTTTTGGAGCAGCGACAACAGCTGGTCTTGGTGGTTGTGCTCCTGTTGCAGTTTTGACAGATAAACCTGGTTTTGGGGTAGCAGGAACAGATTTTTGTACAGGAGTTCCTGAGATTTTACCTTGTGCAGGATTATAGTCTAAAGAACCACTTTGAATTCTATGGAGGTCTGTCATTAACTCGTCTATTGATACATATCTCTTATCCTGTTTGATATTTGTAGCTTTTGATACAAGCTGTGTCCAAATTGGAGATATATCTTTTCTTATATCAGAAACTTTTGGAAGGATCAATGAAGTTGTTGGATCTTTTCCTGTGAGCATTTGGAATATAATCATACCAATAGAAAATATATCTGATTTTGGATCAGATTGACCTTTTCCAAGTGCTTGTTCTGGTGGGTTATATCCTCTTGTTGAGACAACAACAGTATCTTTTACTTTATCTGCTTTGTATGTACGAGCTGCTTCATATTTTGCAAGATATACATCACCATTTACATTTATGAAGATGTTTTTGGGTTGTAAGTCTCTATATATGACAGGAGGCTCTTGTGAATGCAAATAGCGAATTATAGGAAGAAGTTTATTTAAAAACTCAAGAGTATCTTGTTCAGATAGTTTGGGAGTTTTTTTCAAATATTCTTCAAGAGATTTTCCATCTTGATAATCAGTTATAATTATATTTTCATTTTCGTTGCTAATGCTGTCAACAAAATTTGGCAATCCTTTGAATTTTAGCTTTTTCATTAGGTTCAATTCTTTGAAAATGAACTGTTGGGATTGCTCTGTAAGAGTTGGATTGTCTTTATATATAGGAATTATTCTAAATTGTACATCTTTATTTGTTTGAAGATCTCTACCCTTGAAGTAAAATTCATAATCATTTTGGTTTGGTAGCTCTTCTAAAATTTTATATCTACCTGAATAAGTTTGATTCATATAATTAGACATATTATACCTCTTTACACTTCATTTTTTATAAAAAAATATAAAAAACGATTTAGACAACATTAAAAAGTTATTAGATTTAATTATTTCCCTTATTTTATCAATTTTGATTAATAATAATTAAATCCTTTTTTTTTGAAAAAAATTAATATTTTTTTTCATTTATATTATATTTTTTATTTTGCAATTTATTTTTGACATATTTTTTATTTTATTGTATATTTTTATGTATTATATTTATGGAGATTTATTGTGGTGGAAAGATATATTTCAGTAAAAGGTGCGAGATGTCATAATTTAAAAAATATAAATTTAGACATACCTTCAGGTTCTATGACTGTTATTACAGGTGTTTCTGGCTCTGGAAAGTCAACACTTGCATTTGATACGATATATGCAGAAGGTAGAAGAAGATATGTTGAGTCTCTTTCTTCTTATGCAAGGCAGTTTTTGGGAAAAATAGAAAGACCAGATGTTGATTCAGTTGAGGGCTTATCTCCTGCAATAGCTATTGAACAAAAAGGTGTTTCGGGTAATCCTCGTTCAACTGTTGGAACTGTTACTGAAATATATGATCTATTGAGGCTTCTTTTCTCGAGAGTTGGAGTTCCTTATTGTCCTAATTGTGGTAAAAAAATTTCTGCAATGACACCTCAGAGAATAGCAGAATCTATTCTTTCTATTTTTAAAGATGGAGAAAGATTCATGATCCTCGCACCAGTTGTATATAATAAAAAAGGTGAGCAAGGTAAGGTAATTTCAGATATATTTGTAAATGGATATTCAAGAGTTAGAATAGATGGAACTGTTTATGATTCTGATGATTGTCCTTCTAATTTGGAAAAAAATAAAAAACATAATATTGAAATAGTTATAGATAGGCTTATATCAGAGGAGGGCATAACAGATCGACTTGGCACATCTGTTGAAACAGCTCTTAATGAAGGACATGGGATTCTGATTGCAACAGGTGAAAAAGGTGATTTCTTTTTTTCTGAAAATCTCTCATGCCCAGAATGTGGAATTTCTATTCCTGAAACAGAGCCTTCTTTTTTCTCTTTTAATTCTCCATTGGGAGCTTGTCCCGCTTGTTCAGGTATTGGTTCTTTTACTGATATATCAGAAGAAGCAGTGATTCCAAATCCTTCACTATCTATAAGAGATGGAGCTATTGCCCCTTGGGGAAAATATACTGAGAGAATGTCATCTTCAAGTCATAAAAGTATTTTTTGGAATAAATTTTTGTATGTTGCAGATTATTTTGGAATATCTCTCGATGTTCCATTTGAGTCTCTTAGTGAACAAAATAAAAAACTACTCCTTTTTGGCAATGGTGGCAGTACCATTTATACTTCAGACCCTTCATCTTTTGAGGGTTGTATTCCTCATTTGAGAAGAAGATATGAAGAAACTGATTCTGATCTCATAAGAGAATTTACAGAAAAATTTACTGTTTCGAAAACATGTCCAACTTGTCATGGTAAAAGATTAAAAAAAGAAGCTCTTTGCATAAAAGTTGGTGGTAAAAATATTTCTCAAATAACAGAATTTACTGTAAGAGAGTGCATTGATTTTTTTGATAATTTAAAATTTGATGATATAAAAAGTGAGACAATAGCAAAACCTGTTTTAAAAGAATTAAATAAAAAATTGAAATTTCTTCTTGATGTTGGTTTGTCTTATATGACTTTGGATAGAACTGCAAATACTTTATCTGGTGGAGAGGCGAGAAGAATTAGACTTGCTGGGCTTTTAGGAGCTGGACTTACTGGGGTTATTTATGTACTCGATGAGCCGAGCATAGGACTTCATCAAAGAGATAATGACAGACTCATAAAAACTCTTTTAAAATTGAGAGATTTGGGAAATACTGTGCTTGTTGTTGAGCATGACGAAGATACAATAAAATCTGCTGATTTTGTAGTTGACATTGGACCTGTTGCAGGTAAGAATGGGGGATATATAGTCTATGCTGGTTCTGTTTCGGATTTAGAAAAATCAAAAGATTCTATTACAGGTATGTATATTTCAGGCAAAAAAAGTATAGAATTACCAAAAGAGATTAGAAAAGGAAATGGAAAACACATAACAATAGTTGGAGCTTCCGAAAATAACTTAAAAGATATTGATGTTGATATTCCACTTGGAAAATTTGTATGTGTTACTGGCGTTTCAGGTTCAGGTAAATCAACTCTTATAAATGAAGTTTTATATAAAAATGCTTTAAAAACTATAGGTACTTATTCTGAAACAGCGGGAAAGTGTAGGGGAATTACAGGGCTTGAAAACATAGACCGCATTATAGTTATTGATCAATCGCCAATAGGAAGAACTCCTCGTTCAAATCCTGCAACATATACAGATGCTTTTACTCCGATAAGAGAGATCTTTGCTTCTGCAAGACTTTCTAAAATGTATGGATATAAACCTGGAAGATTTAGCTTTAATGTAAAAGGTGGAAGATGTGAGGCATGTATGGGAGATGGTGTAATAAGAACAGAGATGAATTTTCTTCCAGATGTCTATGTAAAATGTGAAGAATGTGATGGAAAGAGATATAACAATGCAACGCTTGCTGTAAAATTTAGAGATAAAAGTATATATGATGTCCTTTGCATGACAGTTGATGAAGCATTGGAATTTTTTGGTGAATTTCCGACACTAAAGAGAAAATTTACATGTCTTTCTGAAGTTGGTTTGGGATATATACAGTTGGGACAACCTTCAGATACTCTTTCTGGTGGTGAAGCTCAGAGAATTAAACTTGCCTATGAACTTTCAAAAAGAGCTACAGGAAAGACCTTATATCTTTTAGATGAGCCAACGACAGGTCTGCATTTTGAAGATGTTTATAAATTGTTGAAAATTTTGGGAAGGCTTGCTGATTCAGGAAATACCGTCTTGGTGATAGAACACAATTTAGATGTCATAAAATGTGCTGATTATATAATTGATTTAGGACCAGAAGGTGGAGTAGGAGGAGGCAATATTGTTGTTACAGGAACCCCTCAAGATGTTGCTAACTGTTCTGAATCATATACAGGACAGTTTTTAAAGAACAAACTTATTTAATTTTCATCTTCAGATTTTTTTAGTTCTTTTGCAAATATTTCTTCAAAATCATAAGGCGGAATTAGTGTATATCCACAACCTTTCATCAATTCAGCACCAGTGTACATTAAATATAAATCTGGATAATCTCTACAAATTTCAGGTCGTTTGTCATGCATAGAACAAAGATTTCCATTTTGTTTTGTACATGAAAATATAATTGTTCCATCTTGAGCTTTTCCATGTGCTTTGAATATTTTATATTCAGGCTCTTTTTTTACAAGCTCTTCAAACTGCTCCATTTTTTTTATTTTTTTGCCTTCAAGTAATATGCCTATATTTCTGCAACATTTGCCACATCTAAGACATTTACCAACTCTGAAGTATTTTCTTTTTTGACCTGTTATTTTAAACCAAAATCTTTTTATGGCAATTTCGGCCTTAGTCCAAAAATCTTTATTCATCTTTTTTCTTTTTGTCTTTTAAAATAAGTACAATGCCAATGGTCAATGTTACTATTGCAATAGTAGAGATCACATCAAAAACATATATTTTCTGTGAAACTGTACCAACTGGAGTTAATTTGTTCATTAGTGAGGCAATAAATATAGTCAATGCACTTATTATTGAAATTATTATTCCTATTATTTTTTTATTTTTCATGAGAATACTTTATCCGTTTCTCTGTTTTATTTTTTTAGTATGTTACAAAAGCAGAAAATTAGCAATTTATTTTTCACTTTTCTTTGTTATCATCTATTTTAGTTTCAAGAATTTTTACATCAGCATTTAAAGAACCAGAATTAATCAAAATTTCTAGATTTTTAAATTCTTCCATATTTATATTACTACTACTTATTTGACACTCACCATTTAAAATAGCACTAACAACAATAGGAGAAGATATCTCTTCATTTTTTGCAGTATTCCTTAAAATTGAATTTATATATTACAATTACTATAATCATTATTCCAAGTGCTGTAAGCCCTGTCACAGGTGAATTGTCAAAACCTAAAAAAATATTTTTGTAAGATTCTTTTAGAAGTGAAATTTTTAAATAATTTCTCATTAAAATTAAATATACAAATATGAAATGAATTCCTGCTGAACACCAAATGTTTTTAAAATGAACTACAGCTGTACATAATATTATTGACATTGTGAAAAGATTTAAAAAATATATGAATTTATATATGGGGCTTCCGTGGCAAAATAGATGTGCAAGTCCAAACATTATAGAGGTAAATATTATTGCTTGATTTTTTTTTAAAAATTTTGCAAATATCTCAAATATTACACCTCTAAATATAACTTCTTCTGAAATTACAAGTAAAAAACAAGGAATTATATGTAAGAGAGCATGCTTTACTATTTCAATTTGTGTAAATTCTATTGTTTCAGATTGTGAAAATGGTGATATTACAAGAAAAAAAGTAAAAAATAAAACTGCACCTATTAAAATTCCTAAATTTAGTGGCTTTTTAAAATCTCCACTAAAATATGAATCTGTTATTTTTCTGTCTTTAAAATTTTTATTCCTAAACAGAATTATTGTCGTTGTCATAGATATATACAGAATAAGTATATATGCAATGTTTAATATGTGATTATGTGGCTGAGACATTCTGCCATTTGTAAATTCAGTAAAGAAATATCCGTGTGTACAAATGGACAATAATAATATATCAATTATATAAACGCCAGCAAGAATAGAAAGAAGAAGGGCTATTTTTACAAAAGCCCTTCCGTATTCGTTTTTATCTGAGAAAATTATTTCCTTGTCCATTTACTCTTCTGTAAAAGTTCTCGGTAAAGGGGGCTGTTAAAAAACTCTATATTATTTTTTCACAGTCCCTTTTTATGTTAAATTTACTTATTTTTTATTTATTAATTCTACAGTTTCTCTTGCTATTGCAAGTTCTTCATTTGTTGGAATAACAAGAACTTTTACTTTTCCTGTTCCTATGTCAAAAGCATTTTCTTTATTTGCTTTTTCGTCTATTTCGATTCCAAAATTGCTCAAATCTGACAATGCAATTTTTCTTCCATCTGGGGAGTGTTCACCTATTCCACCAGTGAACACGATTGCATCTACTCCACCAAGTACAAAAGCGTAAGAGCCAATATATTTTTTTACTCTGTAGAAGAACATTTCAAAAGCAAGAGCTAATTTTTCATCGCCTTCTTGCCAACCTTTTTCCACTGCTCTCATATCGCTTGGACCACCAGTGATGCCTTTGAGACCACATTGTTTATTTAGATATGTTGTCATCTCTTTAGCTGTCATATTGTTTTCTTCCATTAAGAAGAGAGGAATTGAAGCATCTATATCACCACAACGAGTTCCCATCATAAGACCTTCCAATGGAGTAAATCCCATTGATGTGTCAATACTCTTTCCGTTTTTGACTGCTGCTACAGAAGCACCATTTCCAAGATGACAAGTTATTATTTTGAGTTCTTCAATAGGTTTGCCTAAATATTCTGCTGCTTTATGTGCAACATATTTGTGAGATGTACCGTGGAAACCATATTTTCTTACTGCATGTTTTTCGTAGTTTTCATAAGGAATTGGATACATATATGCAACGGCTGGCATATCATGATGGAAAGCTGTATCAAATACGAGAGTTTGTACAGCATTTGGAAGTCTCTCTTCTGCTGCTTTTACTCCAAGAATATTTGGAATATTGTGTAGTGGAGCAAGTTTAGCTCCTTCTGTTTCCATATACTCTACTATGTCTTTTGTAGCAATTTTAGATTCAGATATCTTTCCTCCATGAACAGCTCTGTTTCCTACTCCTGCGATTTCATTTACATCTTTTACAACTCCATTTTCAGGGTCTAAAAGTGAATCAATAATCCATTTTAATGCCTGTTTGTGGTCTTCTATTTTTGTATTTGCTTTGACTTCTTTTTTACCAGTTGGTTTATATGTAACTATTGCATTGTCAGAACCGACTTCTTCAACGATTCCTTTTGCTATTACAGATTCATCTGACATATCAAATAGCTGATATTTTACAGATGAACTACCACTGTTTAATACAAGTATCTTCATTTTTTTATCCTTTCATAGTCTTTCGTCTTTATTCTTTTAAGAAAACAAAAATTTTTAGTATCTTGTTTTTCTGACTTTTTGAAAATTGCTATAAATGGTTGAGATTGCCACGGTTGCTCCTCTGCAATGACATCTCTGCTAAATAATTTTCTGTGAATATAAAATTTATCCTAAATTTCTTATGGTATCAATTAGATGATCCATCTCATCTTTTGCAAAAGGTGCTACATAATCTTTAAGTATGTACTTTATTATCATTTTAGAGTTTGTCATATTATGTTCTTTTGCATATTTTATAATATTTTCATCTGACAAAAGCTCTTCAGTAGGAATATTATACTTTACTTCAACGAAATTTTTGTTTTCTTTTCCCTTATCTCTACTTGCACGAACCCATATTTCAAATATTTGATCGCTGTGTTTGCTTTTTTTCAATTCATTTTCAAGTTTTTCTTTGATTTCAGTATTTTCAAGTGGAAAATAGTAAGGAGCACTAAATACGAGAAGATTTCCATTTGTTGTTTCACGAGTTTTTTCGAAACCAAATGTCTTGTTGCTTTTTACATCTAAAAATCTGAGTCCACCTTTTTTAGTAGGTCTTCCGTCTGCTATGTATATTCCATATAGTCCACTTAATATTTGGTTTATTTCTTCTGAGACCAGTTTGTAATTAATATTTGTTGACATCTATAAACTCCATTTTTTTTTGATTTTTGACAATTCTTTTATAATAAAAAGAAATCCTTTATTTTCATTTTAATCTGTTTTTTTACAGGTAAAATCAAGATTGAAAATACCTATATTTTCATAATCTGCTTGGATTGTTATATTAGATTCTTGATGTTTACAACATTCTATTCCATCTTCTCTTTTTAGAACAGATTTTATATTATATCTTCCTGTATTAAATGGTATAGATTTTACATCAAAATTTAATGTTGTTGTTTCATCTTTTTTAAGTTCTATAAATCCACTGTCAATAACTGATATAAGTTGATTATCTGCTGTTAAAAATAGTATTTCAGCTTTTATCTTTCCGTCTTCTTTTATTTTTTTTATTGTTATAGTTGGATGAATTGAAATACCGCTTTTTATATCTTTTTCTAAAACTGATTTATTGTTGTCATCGTTTATTTGGAAATCAAGTATTGTAGCTTCATTTGTATATTTTTCTTCAGGTTCATTTGATTTTACTTGTTTTACTGACATAAATGACAAATATTGTTCAATAACTTCTTTTGACTTTCCATCACTTTTTATAATTCCATCTTGAAGCCATATACATCTGTCACAAAATTCTGAAACAGAACCAAGATTGTGAGATACAAGCACAATCGTCACTTGCTTTCTTTTAAATTCTCTCATTTTTTCAAAGCATTTTTTTTGAAAGTTAGTATCACCAACAGCAAGAATTTCATCAATCAACAATATTTCAGGATTTATGTGAATTGCAACAGAAAATGCTAATTTTAGATACATTCCTGAAGAATATGTTCTTATAGGATTGTCAATAAATTCTCTTATTTCAGAAAAATCTATTATTGAATCTATATTTTTTTCAACATCTTTTCTCTTCATTCCGAAAATAGCTGCATTTACATATATGTTTTCTCTTCCTGTAAAATCAGGATGAAAACCTGCTCCTAATTGTATTAGACAAGATAACCTTCCATTTACTTTTATACTTCCTGCATTTGGATAAATTATACCTGCTATTAGAGATAATAATGTGCTTTTTCCGCAACCATTATGTCCTATAAGACCGATTGATTCGCCTTTTTTAACTGTTAAATTTATATCTTTTAATACTTTAAATGGGGTATAAGAGTTAGACCTCAGCATTAAAAGTTTTTCTTTTAGTGTAAGAGGTTTGTCTTTAAATACTTTGAATTCTTTTGATAAATTTTTTATATCTATTGCTATATTATCTTCATTCATATTTGTTTTATAAATCCTCTGCAAATGTTTTTTCAAAATATTTAAATATAAAATATCCTAAAATAAAAATAATAATTCCTTCTGTTAAAGCTATTAATAAGCCTATAAAATTTGGCATTCTTCCATATAGCATTACATCTCTGTAGGATAACATTATAGCCGTAACAGGATTTATCAATATAAGCCAAAATTGAGGATTTATTGTTTTTCCAAGTATAGTTATATTATTGGGGACCATATCTATTTTATACAATATAGGGGTTACATAAAACCAAGCCATAGTTATTATTCCAACAATTTGTTGGACATCTCTAAATTTTACATTTAGGGCTGATACGATATAACATAGTCCTGTTTGGTATATAAATTGAATTATCATTATTATTGGAAAGAAGAGTAAATAGATCGTAAAATTTAGTTTTGACAATATCATCGCTATTAAAAGAATCGGTATGCAGTAGATAAAATCAACTATATAGGTTAATGATACTGATATTGGAAGGAGCTGCCTTGGAAAAAAAATTTTTTTTACAAGATCAGAATTACCTGTTATAGCTACTAAAGAACCATTAATTGCAGATGTAAATTCAGACCAAGGAACAAGTGCTACAAATAGAAACATTGTGTAATTAGGTTCTTGAATTCTAAATATATATTTAAATACTACTGAATATATAATTAATTGAGCTAATGGATTTATAAATGTCCATAAAAAACCGAGAAATGAGCCTTTGTATCTTGCATTTAATGATTTACTTACAAAAGTCATCAATAGCTCTCTGTATTTGAATATTTCTTTGAAGTGGGTTAACATTGTTATTTTTCCGATAATTTTTTTAGTTCTTCTTTTAATTCTTTATGGTGTGCATACCATTTGTATAAATCTTGAAGGAGTGGAACTCTAAGACCTTGATCTACATATATTTCAAGTCTTTCTGGGTTTAAGTTGTTATATTCACCAAGTGCTTGAACAGTCGATCTATCTTTTGTTTTATAACATTTCCATGCAACAGTTTCAAGTGCATCACCATGTCTGACATAATATATTTTTACTCTATCTTGTCTTATTCCAGTTGTGTCATTTTTTATTTTTTCTTTTAGTTCTTTTATCTTTTCTGTATTGTCTTCTACAATTACATTTTTTTTCTGTTTATCTTCTTTTTTATTTGGTTTATCGAGATCTTCAGAACCTATACCTTCAAGCTCTTCAGGAGTTAATATTTTTCGTTCCAATCTTGAAACTCTCTCTGATATCCTTTTCATATCCTTTTTGCCAAATCCACCAAAAATCTGACCAGATATATTTAGTATAATCAGAAGAGATAGAAGACCTATTATTATATAATCTTTTATAGATATTTTCCCAAGTTCTCTTATACTTGATAAGATTTTTTCATAAGTATGCTCAATATGCTTATTTTTTAATATCTCTTCTTTGTTTTTTGAATTTCCGTCGATATTTTTGTTATCCATTAATGAATACTCCGTTAAGATTCCTGTATAACTTTAATTGCTTCTTCAATAGAAGGCTCTGTTATATGTGGAGTTCCAGCCACTTTCATTGCTGAGTCAACATCTTTTAGTCCATTTCCAGTTGCTATACATACTATTGTTTCATTTTCTTTGAATAGACCTTGTTTGGCAAGTTCTTTGAACCCTGCAACAGAAGCTGAACCAGCAGGTTCAGTGAAAATTCCAGTCATACTTGATATTTCTTTTAATGCTTCAAGAATTTTTTCATCACTAAACTCTACACAAGTTCCATTTGATTCAAGAACAGCTTTTACAGCACCTATTCCATCTCTTGGAAGATCGACAGATATTGAATCAGCTAAAGTTGTAGCAGATATTGTCTCTATTTTTATGTTGTCAAGAGTGCTATTTTTAACACTTTTTACTACCGCATTGCTTTTTTCGGATTGGGCAGCACAAATTTTAGGAAGTTTGTCTATAAGACCTACATTGTATAAATCTTTGAATCCCTTCCATATTCCACTTATTATATTTCCGTCTCCTACAGATACTAAAACCCAGTCAGGAGCTTTCCAACCTAATTGCTCACATATTTCAAAAGAACAACTTTTTTTCCCTTCCCTTGTGAAAGGATTGTAACCTGTATTTCTGTTAAACCAGCCATATTTTTCACATATGTCATGACATAAGTCAAATGCCATATCATAAGTACCATTTACAGCTATAACTTTTGCACCATATAACAATAATTGTGCAATTTTTGCTTTTGGAGCTGTTTTGGGAACAAATATAATAGGGGATATGCCTACACTTGCACAAAGACAAGCCATTGAAGAGCCTGCATTTCCTGTTGAGGCACCAGCAATTTTTTGGGCTTTGAATTCAAATGATTTAGCAAGTGCGATGCTTCCTGCTCTGTCTTTTAATGAGCCACTTGGATTTTTGCCTTCATCTTTTATATATAAGTTGGGATAACCATATTTTTTGCCAAGAGTTTCTGTCTTGTAAAGTGGTGTCCAACCAACTTGAAGAGGTGATTTTGTTGTGTTTTCTTCAAGGGGATAAAAATGAGAATACCTTAACATATTGTAATTTCTATTCTCTTCAAAGAATTTTTTGGTGGCTTGTTCTTTTATTTTTGAATAATCATATACAATTTCTAAATTGCTATTACATTTTTCACAAACATAAGTTATTTTGTCTGTCATTTCTTTTTCGAATCCACATGACATACATTTGTATCCAATGGCACTACTCATTTTTTCCCCCTATAATTTTTTTTGTCTTTTGTCCAGTCTTCCGTTTGGTTTGCATAAAGGCTATTATAATAAAGTAGATGTTTTAGCAAAACATTTTTGTGTTATATATAGTGATCGACTTATACCTAAAAACTAAAAAAATTGTTTTTCACTATACTTTATTATTTTATATGTGTACCAGTCTTTCCATCAATAGCATCTTTTATGTGTGGAGGGTCTGTTATAATAACCTCTTTTCCTCCATTTTCAAGGAAAGATATTGCAGCTTTTATCTTTGGAAGCATGCTACCTGGTTTGAAATGACCTTCTTCGAGATATTTCTTTATCTCTTCCAAAGTTACATTGTCCAATGCTTGCTGATTTTCTTTTCCAAAATTTAGATATACTTTTTCAACAGCTGTTGAAATTATGAATACATCACTTTTTATATTTCCTGCTAAAAGTGCAGAGGCATAGTCTTTATCAATGACAGCAGGAACACCTTCTAATTCGCCTTTGTCATTTTTGATGACAGGAATTCCGCCACCACCTGTGCAGATTACAATAAATCCTTTTTCTATAAGTGATTCTATTGCTTTTTCTTCCACTATCTCTTTTGGAAGTGGAGAAGCTACAACTCTTCTATATCCTCTTCCTGCATCTTCTGTCATTATCCAACCTGATTTTTTTCTTTCTTCTGCTTCTTCAGCTGAATAAAAAGAACCAATAGGTTTTGTTGGATTTTGAAAAGCAGGATCATTTTTATCAACTATAACTTGTGTTACGACTGTAACTGCAGTTTTGTCTATCCCTCTTTTTTTCATTATATTCCAAAGAGCTTGTTGAAAATTATATCCCAATGCTCCCTGAGTATCTGCACCGCAAGAATCAAGTGGTACTTCATGTATTTTGTTTCTTGCAAGTTCTGATCTCAAAAGTATAAATCCAACTTGTGGACCATTTCCATGGGTTATTACAACATTATATCCACTTTCTATAATGTCAACAATATGTTCGCATGATTCATAAGCTGCTAAATATTGATCATGAACAGATTGTTTTGTCTTATCTTTGATTAGAGAGTTTCCTCCCAATGCGATTACTGCAAGTTTGCTCATTTTTTTTACTCCTTAACCTAATTGCTCTCTTATCATTAAACTTAACTCATTTGGCTCTTCAGCATAAGCCATTGCTGCTTCTTCAGATATTAAACCTTCTTTTAATTTTTCTATAAATGATTGATTGAATGTAATCATTCCATCAGAAGCTCCCTCTTGAATATATTGATATATTTCATGATAAGAACTTGTTCTTATTAAACTTGCTATAGTTGGTGTAACATACATCAATTCAGGAACTAAAATTCTTCTTTCCATATCAATAGAAGGAATTAACTTATGGGATAATATGCCACACAATGTTGCTGCAAGAGATGTACACACAATCATTCTTTCAGATGGTTGGAACATGTCTATAATTCTACTTATTGTCTGTATTGCATTAGATGAGTGAAGTGTTGATATTACAAGATGTCCTGTTTCTGCGGCTTTTAGTGCTTGACTTATTGTCTCATGGTCTCTAAGTTCTCCCAAAAGAATAACATCTGGGTCTTGTCTTAGAGTTGCTTTCATTCCTTCACTATAACTGACAGTATCTATTCCAACCTCTCTTTGTGAAATCAGTGATTCTTTATCTTGAAAAACATATTCAATAGGATCTTCTAAAGTTATGACATGATATTTTGCATTTTGATTTAGATTTTCGATCATAGCTGCCATAGAGGTAGATTTTCCACTTCCTGTTGGACCAGTTAAGAGGAATAATCCACTTGTAAATGAAAGAGCTTTGTTTATTGACTCTGGAATTCCAAGTTCTTCGAGAGTTGGAATAGTTGTTTTCACAAGTCTCATTGCAGCTGCAAGAGTTCCTTTTTGAAGATATATATTTGTTCTAAATCTTCCCTGCTCTCGCTGGAAAGAAAAATCGAGTTGTCCATCTTGGACTAATTTTTCTTTTTGTTTTTTTGTCAATAGTGGTAATAAAAGTCTTCTTAAATCTGTTGGAGTTAAAGGTTCTTCACCAACAGGAACTAATTCGCCCTCTATCCTTATCATTGGAGCAGAACCAACTTTAAGATGCATATCTGAGCCATTGTGTTGTGCTTGTAGAATTAAAAGGTCTTGCAACTCTGCTTGCAATTCTGATTTTATCGGAATTGGAGCAAATATCTGAAATTCATCATCTTCATCTCTTGAAATACTTACGATTGAAGATGAAAGTTTTCCAGAATTTTTAAATAGAGCTCTTATTTCTTCATCTTTCTTTAAAGAGTCACTTTTCAACTCATCAATCATTTTTTTCATCTCAGCAATTTGTGCAAATAAGTCCTGTTGAGGTATTTGTGCTGGTATTGGCGGTAGTTGTTGAGGAGATGAAAATGACTGGATATTGTTCATCATTTTGTTTGGTATTGTTTGTTGAAATTGCCTATTTGTAAATTTGTTAGAGTTGTCTATTGTTACTGGCATTTGATTATATTGTTGATGATTGAATTGTTGCTCATTAATCATCGGTTTATAGCCATTGTCGATAAGGTTTGGATTGCGAGACATTCTCATATCTTGTTTTTGTTGAGTTTCAGAATTCCTCATAGTTTGTGGAAAATCTGGCATGACCCCAATATCTTTCCTTTTTCCGAATTGATTCTGTGGAATATTGTTATCGGACATAATAGGCATTACCTTTCAATTCTTATTTATTTAAAGTTGGCTTTTGTTAATTTTCTATAACTTTAAATTATTTCTATTATTCGTTTATTTTTCCTATTTATTTTTTATAATTTGATAATTAAACTTTATTTTTGACAAATTTTTTCTTTGTGATATAGTATATAAAAATTAGGAGATTTAAAAAAATGAAAGTTAGAGGACTTATAATTTCTGATACACATTGGTATTCAACAAATGATATACCAAATTTTCTTTTTGATCTTGTGAAAAAGTTCGATTTTATGATACATGCAGGGGATTGGACTGATTCTGATGCTGTTGATCTTTTTTCTTCTATTACTTCACTATTTGCCGTTTTTGGAAATTGTGATATGCATGATACGAGAAGGCGTTTATCTGATTATTTATCTTTTAGAATAAATGGTTTAAATATAGGATTGAGCCATGGTAGATATAGAAGGGATTCAGTTATAAATGAATTAAATTCTGATTTTAATGATTCTTCTCTAATAATTTTTGGACATACACATGTACCATTTAAAGAACAGATTAATGGAAAATATTTTTTCAATCCTGGGAGTTTTTCATATCCTCGAAGTGGTTCAAGAAAATCTTATGGTATCTTGAATATTGATGAAAATGGATTTTCTTTAGAGCATGTCTCGTTTTAGAGTAGTTATTTTCTGGTATGTCAATTTTTGGGTGCAATATACTTACTTAGATAATTTTTGATATTCTTGAATACTAAGAAAAAATTGGAATGTACAAAATTGGCTAATTTAAATTATTTAACAGCTGAATTAATAGTAAATTTTAAAAAATATTTTCTATAGAGAGACAGAAGAGGACAAGGGGGAAAATTTTATGAAAGCAAAAGTTGTAAATGATTTGATGCAAGACCCACTTTTATATATTGAATTTGATGATATTTCTGACAGAATTTTATTTGACTGTGGATATATGTTTGGGCTTACATTGAGAGAAATACAAAAGATTTCATCTGTTTTTATTTCACATACACATTTTGATCATTTTATGGGATTTGATCATCTACTTAGAATGTGTATAGAACAAGATAGGATAGTTGAATTTTATGGTCCAAAAGATTTTATAAATCAAATAGTGGGAAAATTGTCTGGATATTCGTGGAATCTCTGTGACGATTTAAATCTAAATTTTAAGTGTTTTGAGATTTCTCCCCCTATAGTTAAGTCAACATTGTTAAAAGCTAAAAATGCCTTTAAAGTTGAAAATATAGAAGAAAAAGAATTTGAACCATGTATAAAAAAAGGGAATGGTTATTCTGTATATACTACAGTCATGGATCATAAAATTCCATCTTTAGCTTTTTCTATAAAAGAAGATGATTTTTTGAAAGTAAATTCAAGTTTATTTGAAAACTTAAATATAAAGCCTGGACCATGGCTTGGTAATTTAATAAGAAAAGTTGAAAATAATGAAAAACTTTCTGGAAATATAGATTTTGGAAATGGAATTTTTTATTCAGAAGAATTTCTTGCAGAAAATTTGTTATATCTTGAAAAAGGTAAAAAAATATCTTATGTTGTTGACACAGCTTTGACAGATAAGACATTTAGTGATGGAGTAGAACTTATTAAAGATAGTGATGAATTATATTGTGAATGTGCTTTTTTGAGTAAAGATTTTGAGAAAGCACAAAGTACATATCATTTGACAGCTGAACAAGCTGGTAAGTTAGCAAATCATGGCAATGTAAAAAAATTATTTCCTATACATCTTTCTAAGAGATATAATGGAATTTACAGAGATATTTTTGATGAGGTTATTAAAGAATTTCCTAATGTGTTAAATGCTTATAAGAAGAAGAAATAAATATTTGGTGGGGCTGTGAAAAAAAAGTAAATAGAATAGATGTCATTGCGAGGGAGCTGTGCGACCGTGGCAATCTCAACCACTTTTTTATAAACTAACAAAACGAGTTAATTTACGAAAATTATATATAAAAAAATACTTTTTTCACAGCC
>JBGUKW010000152.1:0-4936 GCA_045114665.1 Candidatus Xenobia bacterium
AGGTAGAATGAGTTCAGGATTTGCTATACTGATGGATATATTTAATAATAAGATAGATTTCAGTTATATGCCAAAAGGCTATAAGACCCCAAAACTATCTAATTTAAAAAGAATATCAGCAAGAAGAAGTTGCTTATGTATCAGTCAAAGAATCATTCCAAGTATAGCTTAAAAGCCAATCCTCAAGAAGTACTTCTGGAAAGAGAGAACATTTTGGTCAGATGGATATTTTGCTTGTAGTATTGGGGAAGGCACAAGCTATGGCACAATTCAAGAGTACATCAAGAACTAAGGTTAAAAAAGGAGCCATTCATGTGCTCAGCTAAAGACTGACCACTTTTCTGGTTCGAAGAATATAAATAATAAGAAAAAAAAGAGAGGAATAGTGAAAAAAATGAAAATAAGTGAATGTGATATTGATTGTTGGGATATTGATTGGTACGGAATTGATAAAAATGGATATGTTTTTCAAGGCTATTCAACAGGAACTTCTTATGTTCCTGAATTTGTGTGCTTAGATTACCTGAATGAATCAAAAGAATTTGATATTATAGAAGAGTTTTTTCTAAATTTTAAAGGGTTCACTTTAGAAAGCATAAGATTTGTGAAAGAATTAGAAGAATATATAATTTCTAAGAAAGATATATCTGATTAATTAAAAACAATATTACATAATAAGCTAAATGATAACGCAGGAGATATTATATTTGCCTTAAAAGGCATCACACCTTTTGAAATCTTAGATGGTCTTACTCCACGATTAGGTAGAGAATTTAGAAAACGCCCTTATCACTATAAAAAAATGGCAAATCCAACTGACATATTGAACACACAACTTTTACACATTGATCAACTACCTGAAGATGTAAAAAAAATAATAAATTCACACAGAGTTGATGTCGATATTCAAAAAGATGATTATTTCTGCATTCCAAGTGTTTGGGATTCACCATTATTTGAAGATTAAACAAACTAAAATTTTATAAAAAAATGGGTTGTAAAAAACAGTCCATTTTTTATTTTATATAATCTTCGTAAAAGAAAACTAATTATTTAGTTGTGCCAAATAAAAATTCTGCTCCTCTTGCGGAATTTTTAAGGCATTCATTGCCTTTTCAGCTGTTACATTCATGGTTTCCATCAATGATTTGATGTTATTGATAATAGTATTAACCATTCCGAGCTTTTCGCCCTTTGCAATATATTTATCTTTATTTGCTCTAATATATTTATCAGCAGTTTTTTTCAATAAACCTGATATTTCCATTTTGCCCTCCTTTGTTCTTTTAAAAAATCTTACTCTCTCAGCTAATTCTTCAAAATAAAACTCTTATGGTTTTTCACATTGAAAATCATGTACGAGCATTCCTATATCATCATTGCCTTTATAACCACCATTTACATAACGTATATAAGCACGCTCATTGAATGGTTTATTATTATATGTAACTAAAATCAAGTTATCAAGTTTATATTTTATTTGTAACAAGATTTTATTAACATTCTTTGCGTTATTTTGTTAAAAACAATGTATTTTTGTTAAATTTTTGTTTAAAGAGGGAAAAAAACAAATAAAAAAAATAATATAAATACTATCAAATTTTTTTGTTAGGAGATATCATGATAAAATACAAAAAATTTCTGCTCCTCGTTTTGTGCATTTTTATCCTCGGCACATTCGTTTCAGCCTGTGGTGGAGGTGGCAAATCCACACCACCGAGCTATCCCTTTATACCCACTCCAACACCTGAACAATATCAGCTTGAACTCTCACAAACAGAATTTACAGTAAATGTCGGTGAAACAGACAATATCACTGTTACACTAAATGGCGAAGACATAACACAAACAGCTACTTATACTGTTGACGAAGAGGCAATCGCCAGTGTTGAAGGTGGACTTATAACTGGACTTTCTGTTGGTGTTGCAACCGTTACTGTACATGCTGAAAATGCAATAGAAGATAAAACATTTACAGTTAATGTCATCGATCCAAGTTTGCCAACTCTCGAAGCTGAACCTTCAGAAATCAATCTTGGAATAGATGAGGGGGCAACTGTAAAAGTTACACTAAATGGCGAAGATGTAACAGAAAAAGTTAATTACAAATCAGATAATGAATCAATAGCAACTGTTGAAAAAGGAATTGTCAAATCAAAATATATTGAAGGAACTGCAAATATTACAGTTTCACTCGAAGGTGCAAACAGTGCAACTTTTAAAGTAAATGTTACAGATGATTCAGAAGAAGTTACACTAAATGATGATGTACTCGACCAACTTCATGAACTTGGAATAATTGCAAAAGGCTCTGATGATAAAACAGAACTTACTGAAGCAAATATTCCAGCTGTTTTCAAATATAATGATCAAAAATACAAAATAACTTCTATTGGAGAATATGCTTTTGAAAATTGTTCTTCATTGACAAGTATTACAATGCCAGAAAGTATAACTTCTATTGAAGATGCTGCTTTTTCTCATTGTTCTTTATTGACAAGTATTACAATGCAGAATTATTCTCTGCAATAGGGTACAGACATGGTTTTCTCATTGTTCTTTATTGACAAGTATTACAATACCAGAAAGTGTAACTTCTATTGGAGATAGTGCTTTTTATGATTGTTCTTCATTGCAAAGTGTTACAATTCCTGACAGTGTAATTTCTATTGAAGATTATGCTTTTGCTGAATGTTCTTCATTACAAAGTATTACAATTCCTGATAGTGTAACTTCTATTGGAATGTATGCTTTTGAAGCTTGCTCTTCATTGACAAGCGTTATTATTCCAGAAGGTGTTACTTCTATTGAATATGGAACTTTTATAGCATGTTCTTCATTGACAAATGTTACGATTCCTAAAACAGTAAATATAATATCAAATAGTGCATTTAAAGGTTGTTCTTTATTAGAAAATGTTACTATTGAAGATGGATATAATGTATTGTGTATATTCCCTTTAGCTTTTTATGATTGTGATAACTTAACAAAACTAAATACAACAAATGGAAAAGAAATAACCATTCCTACTACAGAGGTAAGTAAAACAGATGAAAATGTAACTTTTATTGGTGCTAAACTTTATTCTCCTGATATACAAGGAGAAATCGTTATACCAAATGGAATTACAAAAATACCCCCTGGTGCTTTTTATAATTGTTCCAAGTTGACAGGTGTTACTATTCCTGACAGTGTAACTTCTATTATAGATTATGCTTTTTATAGGTGTAATAACTTAACAACTGTTACGATTCCAGAAGGTGTAACTTCTATTGGATATCGTGCTTTTTATAATTGTTCCAAGTTGACAGGTGTTGCTATTCCAGATAGTGTAACTTCTATTGGAGAATATGCTTTTTATAATGTTGCGGAAATAACCTATAATTCACAAATGACAGCAACTGGTACACCTTGGGGAGCTAAAAAAGTAAATGGAGTAGCACAATAAAAACGATCTTTGCAAATAAAAAATGGGCTGTTTTGTGCAGTCCATTTTTTATTTGCTGTTTTTGCCCTATTTAAAATATTTATCCCAATTTTGCCTTATCCTCATTGCAATATTATAAGCTAAAACACAAGGAACGGCATTTCCTATCATTTTATAGGCACTGCTTGCACTTATTGCAACATTTTCACCTATTTTAGGCAAAATAAATTGATAATCATCAGGAAAAGTCTGAAGTCTTGCACATTCCCTTATTGTCAATCGTCTTTCAGGCAATCCTTTTTCCAGTTCTAAAAAATTAACTCCTCCATGTTCTTTGCTCAATCGTCTAAACTCAATATTTCCGTGATGTTCAGACCTTATTGTTGGAGCTACTAAATCTAATTTTATCTCTGTTTGACCTTGGCAATGTGTCCCCATAAATTTTGCTTTTGAATACTTTTTTTGTGATTCATCATTTGTCAAATTTGGCTCAACTAATCCACAAAAAGCCTCTTTGCAATTTACAAATGGCGATAAATTGTTATTATTTTCTGTATAGGCATGTGTTGGTTGTGGATATGGATCGTATTCTTCAGACATAATTTTATTAGTCAATGCTTTTATAGAATCATTATTCAATGCAGACTTTTTGAAACCGAGAAAAATAATCCTCTCTCTTGACTGTGGTACTCCATAATCAGCAGAATTTAATAATTTTGTTAAAACTATGTAGCCATTATCTAAAGCACTTGAAAATTCTTTTTCTATCTTATCTTTGCAATCGCCAAGCGTTGTAAGCCCTTTCACATTCTCAGCAATAAATAATAACGGTTTAGTTAATTCCAAAACTTCTTTAAAATATAAATAGAGATTTCCCCTATTTTCTTTTTGAATTTGACCATTGCAATTATCATGACCTTTACTTGAATTAAATCCCAATCTTTTCCCTGCCACAGAAAAATCTTGACATGGAAAGCCACCTGTCAAAACAGATATATTTTTTGGAAATATATCTTCTCCATTTTTAGCTCTTTCAACTAAATTTACAATACTTCCAAGTTTATATAAATCACTTGAATTTTTAAAATAAGAAACCCAAGCAGATTTTGCTTCAGGTTTTATATCATTTGCAAAAATTGTACTAAATCCAGTCTTTTTTAATCTTACAAAATCGCCTAAATCTTCTTCAATCCAATCTCGATGAAGATTCAAATTAACAGAACGCTTTAAGCATGTAAATCCACCCTCAAAACCAATATCCATTCCCCCACAACCGCTGAAAAGTGATAAAATTGTTTTATTCGTGTTTTCGTATTGTTCGTCAGTCAAAACAACTATTTTCCTTATATCAATTTTTTTCTATATTTTTATAAAATTATACACTAAAAGCACTAATTATGCTATTCTATTTTTTAACAAGTCATGTTATGAAAAATATTAAAAATATTAAATAATATGTAAAATTTTTAATATAAAATATCTTTATTTATTGTTCAATATAACCTTTCA
>JBGUKW010000153.1:0-36229 GCA_045114665.1 Candidatus Xenobia bacterium
TCCAAATTATGTACCTGCTCCTCCTCAAGTTGGTCCAAGTCCAGTTCCAGGTGCAGAGCAGAGCAGTGAAGAAATGATAGCTCCTGCCCAGAGTAGCAAGCAGATCGTAAGCAATGCACAAAATAGCGAACAGATAATAACTCTTGCACAATATAGCGACCAAATGATAGCTCCTATACAGAGTAGCGATGAAATGATAGCCTCTGCACAGAGTAGCGATGAAATGATAGCCCCTGCACAGAGTAGCGAGCAGATGGTATCACATGCCCAGAGCAGTGAAGAAATGTTAGCTACTGCTCAACAAAATATTCAACCAGTTACAGTTCAAGCAAATGCTAAACCGTTGTCCAAATTATCACAGTTAAAGGCTCAACAAAATGCTCCAGTAGTTCAAAATGATGTTCAGCAATTATTTAAAAATAATGTTATTGATGAAAAGCTACAATCTATGGAAACTAATTTTGAACCTATAGGAACTGATTTTCATGGTGATCTTTTTTCATTGTTGAATGAGTTACGCAACAATGGAATTATTTAACTTTCCAAGATAATTGCTATAATAGTTCATTTGATAATGAATAAAAACAGGGATAATTTTCTTTCATCCCTGTTTTTTTTATGTTTTTGAATAATTACAAAACATTTTTTGAAAAATATTTTATAATTTTGTAAATTATGCTATAATAATAAAAATTATTTTTTAGAAAATTTTAAACAATCATGAATACTAAAACTATATTTTTTATAACAATATTTATATTTTTTTTCTCTTTTTCATCTGTATTTGCAAAGGTGAATGAACATAAATTGCCTTCTGGTTTAAAGATTTTAACCTCTGTAAATAATTTATCAGAGACATCTTCTGTAAATGTTTGGGTGAAAACTGGCAGTGCAAATGAAACTGCTGATAATTCAGGTATATCACATTTTCTTGAACACATGTTTTTTAGAGGCACTGACAAGAGAGGCGGACTTGAATTTAAATCAGCAATAGAGCGTTTAGGTGGAAGTTCTAATGCCGAAACTTCAAAAGATTACACTCGTTATTATATAAATGTTCCTGCTGAAAATACAAAAGAGGCTTTAATGCTTTTGGTTGAAACTCTTAAAAATGCTTCTTTTACAAAAGATGACACAGAAACAGAGAGAAAAGTAATCTTGGAAGAGTATAGAATGAATAAAAACAACCCTTCAAATATTCTTTTTGATAAAATATTTGAGATAGCATATCCCAACCATCCTTATGCAAGATCGGTAATTGGAACTGACAAAAATATAAAAAAATTTAGTAATGGCGATCTAAAAAATTACAGAAGAGAATTTTACAGCCCTTCAAATTTAACTTTTATAATAAATGGAGCATTTGACGAAAAAGATATAATAAAATATATAACAGATGAATTTTCAGATTATGATTCAGCAACAAATGGAGATGTTAAATATAAATTTGAATATCCAAAGACAAAACCTATAAGACAAAATATAAAGAGCTATGGAAATCCTTCTCTTTTGTTGGCATTTTATGGACCACCTGCACATGAAGAAAAAAAACTTGTAAAAGCCGATTTATTTTGTTTTTTAATGGGAATGGGGAAGAGTTCACTCCTCGAAAAGATGAAAAAAGAAAACTCAGAAAAGATAAATAATGTTGATATACAATTTCAAACTATGAGATATCCAGGGCTTATTTTGATAGTTGCAGAGTATGACAAAAAAGCAAAAACTTCAGAAGTTGAAGAAATTTTGATGAATACAATAAAAAAAGTCGCAGAAGGAAAATTCACAGAAGCAGATTTAAACAGAGGAAAAAAGATTTTGACAAATAATCATATTTTTTCAAATGAGACGAATGCAGGACTTGCAGGAAGTTTGGGAATTTATGCAGTCTTAAATAGATGGCAGTTTTCTGAGGAATACTGTGATATGATAAATAGTTTGACTAAAAAAGATATTATGGATTTTGCAAAGTCTCTATCAGAATCTCCAGATTTTGTTTTCAATATCGGAAATGAAAAGAAAGGAAATAGAAATTGAGGTATTATAAATTATTTTTGGCAATTTCTTTTTTGTTCTTTTTGATGACTTTGCCAATTTATGCAGATAAAAAATTGCCGAATACTCCTGATTTTTCATCTAAAAAAGATATACATATAATATACAATACTGGAAAAAATGATAAAATTTGTGGAATAACACTTCTTTTTAAATGGGGAGTTGCTGATGAAGAATCTTATGTTCAAGGAATGAGATCTTTTATTGCCGAGTTGATTTACAAACAGATAGAAAATATAAAAACAGATGACGGAATAACAGTCCTTGAAGCCTATGGAATAGGAGTAAATACAGAAGTTGAATCAGATTATATTCTTTTGAAATCTTCATGTATGAAAGAAGATTTTCCATTTGTTCTTGAAAAAATTTGTGAAGCAGTGTCAAATCCTTTTAAAGACAAAAAACTTTTTGAAGAGGCAAAAAAAGATTATGTGAAAAAATATAGAGATAAAAATGGAGTTATTGACAGTGTCTATTCACTCTTTTTGACTGAATTTTATAAATATCATCCATATAGGTATATAAATTCGTATAGTGTTAGAAATATTGAAAAACTTGATTTTAAACAGGCTCAAGATTTTTTATCAAAACTTTTAAAAAGGGATAGAATATATATTTCAGCAAGTGGAAAATTTAATCAAGAAAAAGCTGATAAAATAATAAACAAATATTTTTCAAATTTTGGACTTTCTGAAGTAAAACCAGAGGAAATACAATGGGATCCAGGAAATGAGGAAAAACAAAAATTTTTGACTGCTTCAACTCCAAATGGTTATCTTCTTATAGGTTATCCTGCTCCATCTTATAGTTCTTCAGATTATTTTACAATGCTTGTTGCAAACAATTTGACAGGAAATGGTTTTGGTTCTCGATTCTGGAGAGAGATAAGAGAAAAAAATGGAATGGCTTATGGGTTAGGTGGTATTTATCCTGCACTTGAAGGTCCAAATCATGTCATGTTTTATGTCATGATTAATCCAAAAAATGCAATGAAAGTTCGCAAACTTGCAATTGATTCGATAATTGATTTAAAGACAAATGGTTTTAGTGATGAAGAATTAAAGACAGCAAAAGAAAAAGCTATTGGCACTCTTTTACTTGAAAGAGAATCATCTGCAGGATTTACATCTCAAAAGGTATCGTCTGTTGCTTTGGGTTTATCTCCCGCAATAGATGAAATAAAGCAGATTAAAAAAGTTAAAAAAGAAGATATAATAAAGGTGATGGATAAATATTTTAAAAATCCTACTGTTATAATTGTGAGACCTCCAGGACTTTATATTCAAGATACTTGGCTATAGCAGAGAAGATCGGAAATTATTTTTTATAAGACTAAAAATAATAATATCTAAATTTTCACTTAATAGATAAAAAACAATAAAAAGCTGTATTAACAAAATACAGCTTTTTATCTATACATTTACTTTTTCTTTAAGAACTAATATTTCATCTCTATCCTTTGCTGATTCGCAAGTTTCAAGTGCTGAATTAAGATATGGTTCAGCCTCATCTGATCTATTTCTCGAAATCAGGAAATTGACATAATCTTTTACATAATGCCATTTTCCACCACTTAGATTCATTGCCTCAATTCTTTCTTTTTCTTCCATTAGATAATCTTTTTTCTTATGGGCAAGATATGCTTTGAGAGAATGGTAATAATAAGCCTTATCTGGATTTTGTTTTAAAAGTTTGTCAATTAAGGCATTTGCTTCTGTAAATCTACCTGCAGAGACAAATATATCTATTTTTAATGGATATAAATCATCTCTATCTGGTGCCATTTCTTTGACAGCATTCCATGTTCTAAGAGCATTTTCATAATCGCCAAGAAGAATATTTGCTCTTGCAAAATCAACCAATATATTTGCATTAGCAGGCTGAGCTTTTAAAGCCTTAACCAAATAGTCATAAGCCTGTCTTCCCTTTTTCTCATGAATAGATATAACACCAAGCAAATGACTTACTGTTACATTATCTGAAACTAATTTTTCAGCAGAAATTAACAGTTGTTTTGCTTTTGTAAATTCTCCATTATCTATGGCAGAACGTGCTGAATCAATATAGGCTTTTGCCATAACAGAACCATATTCGCCAACCTTCTTTGATGGCATTAAATTTAATGCCTGTTTAAATGAACTTATAGCCATATCTGGCTGTTTTTTCTTTGCATAAGCCTTGGCAATGTAAATATAATAGAGATAATTTGTTGGTTGAAGATTCAAAGCCTTTTTATATTCAATAATAGCCATACTTACAAGACCTTGAGTGAAATATACTTTACCTATAAGTGCAGGTATCTGTGAATCTCTCGGTGATAATATTTCGGCTTTTTTTAACATCTGAATAGCTTCTTCAAATCGACCTTCTTCCTCCATCATAACACCTATTGCTTTGTAATAATCGACATTTCTGCTGTCTAAGGTTGCTGCCTTTTTGAGTTCATCAATAGCCCTTGCCTTATCACCATGGCAATAATAAGCCATACCCAAATCTTCTCTGTATTCAGGATTGACTGGATTCATTTGAACAGCCTGTCTGTATTCCATAATTCCAAGCTGTGTATAATCTTTTTTCAAATACAGCATTCCAAGTTTATTGTGGGCTTCTGCATTTGTTGAATCAGAATCAGCCTCTACGGACTTTTCATAATGGGTCATTGCATTGTCATAAGCACCCATTGTCATATAGAGATCACCCAAATTTCTGTGAATCTCTGTATCACCTGGATGGGTCAATACAACATGTTCTAATTCTGCAGCAGCACTTGCAGTATCTCCTCTTTCAAGATACATATCTGCGAGTTGTAATCTTGCCTCTTTGTTGTTTTCTTCAAGTGAAAGTGCATTGCCTATCGTCTTATAAGCCAAATCATCTCTATTTTCTCTTATATAGAGATCGCTTAAAGAGGTATATAAATCTGGATTATCAGGATTTAAATTAATTGCATTTGAATAATTTCTTTCAGCTTGTCCAAATTTGCGTTTCTTTTTATATAAATCACCAAGCCAAGCATAAATCTGAGAGTTTTCTGGCTCATATTTCAAAACTGTTTCAAATTCTTTTATAGCAGAGTCAATTTGATTTATACTTGAATATAAATAACCAAGTTGTTTATGGGCTTCAACATAATCAGGGGCTATTGCTAAAATATAGCCATATTCTTTTATTGCTTGTGCAACATTTCCCTGTTGTGTATAAAGCGAAGCAAGTGCTTCTCTAACTTTTACATTGTTTTGATCAAGTCTAAGGGCAATTAAATAATATTTTACTGCTTCTCCTGGCTCGTCATTTCTTCGATAATATTCAGCTAAATTTACGCCTGAATTTGGATCATCTGGGAACATATCCATAGCTTCTGAAAAAGCTCTGAAAGCATGTTGCATGTCATTTTGTTCAAGCCAAATTTTACCTATATTATAATATGGTTGTGAATAATCTGGATTTGCTCTTTTTGCGATTTCAAATTGTTCCAAAGCCTCTGAATAATCACCAGACTCAAGAAATTTTAATCCTCTACTGTTGGCATATTCAGCCTGTAAACTATTTTGGGAAATAGAAGATAAATCAGCATTACATCTTGAACAAGCAAGTTGCCCTGCAACATTTTCTTGACCACAATGAGGACAAATAATAGAACCACCAGAGAATTCAAAATCTCCCTTGTACTCGGTTGCATCCTTTTTCATTCTGTCTATATAATTATTATAATTATTTTTATCAGAAACTTCAGAATCTTTTTCAGCAACCATTGGAGTGGCTTGCGGAATTATAGGAAGAACGAGTGATTCTTCCTTTAAATCTTCATTATTATCTGTATCAATAGATTCTTGTTTTTTCTTTTCTTCTTCTATTTTTTTAGATTCTTCTGCTTTTTTCTTTGCCTCTGCCTCTTTCATCTGTTGCATTTTAGACATTTTTGGAGGCTCTTCTTTGGGTTCTTCTTTTTTTACTTTTAGTTCAGAAGAAGTAATTTCAGGCATTGTTGATGCAATAGAAGCATTTTGTTTCTGCTCCTCTTCTACTTCTGCCATCAAACTACTCAATGCAGCACTCGGATTTATTGGCATAACTGTAGGTGTATAATCAACATTTTTATATTTTTCTACAGTATAAAAAGTTTTATCTTTTTTAAAAAGAGTCGAGGAGGTTGGAGTTTCAACTTTTTCAACAGAAGATTTTTTATTTGGAACAGAACTTCCAAAATCGGTTTTATCATTGTTTAAACTTGCCAAAAGTTCAGCTTTTAGAACTGCTATTTTGTTATCTTTTAATTCTTTTACAACAGCTTGAGCTTTAGA
The DNA here is from genome assembly GCA_045114665.1 of Candidatus Xenobia bacterium. GTDB lineage: Bacteria > Vulcanimicrobiota > CADAWZ01 > CADAWZ01 > CADAWZ01 > CADAWZ01. The sequence goes on from JBGUKW010000153.1 coordinate 6,354, forward strand.
TTGTCCTGCTAAATAATCCCTTACTATTGTTTCCATTTCAGAAGCTGATGAAAAACGAAGGTCAGGGACTTTTTCCATGCATTTTAAAATTAGGTCTTCAAAAACTTTTGGAATATCTGGATTTCTTCTCGTTGGATAAATCGGCTTGTCATATAGATGTTTATTCAACATATCTGGAAGTGAAGATGCTTCAAATGGCAACATCTTTGTGAGCATTTCATAAAAAACAATACCCATTGAATAGATATCAGCCCTATAATCAGCTTCTTCACCTCTTGCCTGTTCTGGTGAAAAATAGGCAATAGTTCCCATTACACTTCCTGTAGCAGTTAATGAATGGTTATCATCTAAAACGGCAATACCAAAATCCATTACTTTTATTTTATTGTCAAGAGTTACTTTTATATTTTCTGGTTTTATATCTCTATGTGTAATATGTTGAGAATGAGCATAGGACATGGCATTGCAAAGTTGGGCAAATAATTCTGCCATATATGGAATATCAATTTTTCCATCTGCCTCTATTAAATCTCTCAAAGAATCACCAGGAACATATTCCATAACAATATGAAACATTCCATCTTCTTCGCCAATGTCATATATTTTGACAATATGTGGATGGTCAAGCCGAGCAGAGACACGAGCCTCTCTCAAAAATCTCTGAACAGATTTTTTAGAAGCTGTTTTCTTTGGAGGAAGAACTTTTATTGCAACAGGTCTATCCAATATAGGGTCTGTTCCCTCATAGACAATACCCATGCCACCTCTTCCTAATTCTCTTATAACTTGATATCTTCCAATATATAACTCTTTTCCCATGTTCAATTCTCTTTTATCTTTTATTTTTTTATAATTTCTATTTAGTCTTATATTTCTCTTTTCGTCAGAAAAAATATTTTTTACATATTATTATAACTTTTTGTGCTATTTTATCTTATCTGTTTAAAAAAGATAGGAAAGTTTTTGCGGTATAAGATAGAAAACGATATGTCATTTTTCTATAGTAGTTCCTTGTAAATTGTATTTACAAGACTAATGGTTGTTTTTATCAATTAGATATTACTATGCGGTAAAAATGACCTAGTGAACATCTTATACCGAAAAACTAAAAATAATATATAGGGCATTTTATTAGCAAATTTTATTATTTGAAATTAGCATAAAGAGTAAAGTTTACACCAAATTTCCACTTCTTGTCTTTAAAGTCAAACCTGCAGGAATAGAATCACCCAAAAATACTTCTTCAGAAGCAGGTTCTTCTTCTATTATTTCAGATAAAGATTTTATCAAGTCCTTTGAAGCTGAATTATCAACAAGAAACTTCTTAGCCCTTTCTCTGACTTCTTCTGAAATATCCCTACTTCTATCACCTGTAAGCATTGCCATAGAAGCTACAGCAGAAAGAGCTGATTTTTCATGGAAATCACTTGCAATTATAGTATTTATGATTTTTTCAGCTTCAACAGGAGGAACTATAAAATTATAACTGCCATAAATATTTTTTCTTCCTATTATTCTTTTCAGCATTTGACATGAAAAATCTTTTTCTTTTTTAAAAATATTTCCCATTATATATTCACACAATTCAAGCTTTAAGTTAACAGGTATTTTATCAAAATATGAAGCCATTTTTAAAATTTCGCTGAGTTCGGCTTTTGAAGGTATTGGACCAGAAAAAGCCTTTATATGTTTTTTCCCTTTTAAAAACCAAGGAGAAACCTTGTCAAAAATTAATCTCTGAGCTTCCCCAGAAAGTCCTCCTGCACATCTTCTCCAAAAAACCCACCATTCAAATCTATTCTGAAATTCTTTGTTATACTGTAGATATTTTACAGCAAGAGATTCTGCTTTCTCGATTCTCCATTCATCGAGCGGAAAACCATATCCTGGACGAATGGTAAATCCTGCAATATTAAACCAGACACCTTCTGATTTATCATCAAGCCTTCTCTTTGAAGAAATCGCCATTAATGCATCAAAAATAGCCCTATTTAAAGCTATATTCCATTGCGATTTTGGCAAATTCCAAATTTTCTCAATATCTGGAATTAAATTTTTATAACTACCTTTTGATTTCTTTGTAAAAGCATTTGAAATCAAATCAATGGTTTCACCAAGTAATTTTGAATCGAGAGAAGAAGGATTTTTTTCTGATGAATCAACTTTTTCAGGTTTTGAAGAATCAGAAGAATTTTCTTGATTTTCATTTCTTCCAATACCAAATTTTAATTTCCATTCGCCATTTCCGTCAAACCCTGCACAACTCAATTCAAGTGTACCTATTTCTGTCAATTTAGATTTTAAATAGACATCTTTTAATTTTATGCCTGATTTCCTCTCTGCACCACCAAGGACAGTAAACAAAGGAGGAAGTGCATAAAGAGTAGATGAAGGAACAGAAATTATATCACCTGGAAGATCTGAATCTCTTTTATTTGAACTAAAAATAGAAAAGCTGACAGGATAGTCAAGCCTAAGTGAAAACACCTGATTTTTTATTTCTTGTACACTTTCTGTCATCAAATCCTTTGGGATAAGACATAAAAAATTTTCACTATCAGAGCCTGCTACATCAATTTTTACATAATAAGACCTTGGAGAACCTCCACCAATTCTTATTCCGTCACCGATACCAACATTTGAAAAATAAGCGGCCCCACCAGCAACAGCCAAATCAAGACTTTCATTCTCAAGAACTCTTATAGAACTATTTCCCCAGTCTTCAAGTTGTTCTCTAAGTCTGTTTCTAAGGGCTTCTGATCTAAAAACTCCGCCATTGAACAAAACAGCGTTTGGAAATGTTCCACTTTTCATGTGTGTTTTTATAAAATCAGCCATGTGTGCTGTAATTTTTGGATTTTTCTGATATGGGAGTCCCCACTCAGAAAGACCTGCAGACAAATTTTTCGAGATCTTAAATTCCTCTTTTGGAAAAAATCCATTTTCCAATTCAAAAATACAATCCTCTCTTTTTAGCTCTGCATGTATGGAAGAATTAATCAACCTGCTTCCTCTTCCCAAAACAGTTATAGGTGCTTTGTCAATTCCGTCTTTTTCAAGCATTTTTTCTTTTGCAAGACGGCATTCACCACATAGTGAAGCAAACATAACAGGATCGAGTTTTTTCTTGCCCAAATATTCTTTCTCTGTTTTGAGAGCCAAAGCCATATCCATGTTGTCACCACCTAAAAGAAGGTGATCACCAACAGAAGCTCTTTTTAAAAATACATCTCCGTCTTTTTCTTCAGCTCTTATTATTGTAAAATCAGTAGTTCCACCACCGACATCACATACAAGGATATCTGAAAGACCTTTTAATTCCCTTTTCCACATTGATTCATGAGTTGCAAGCCAATCATAAAAAGCTGCCTGTGGTTCTTCGATAAGTGATACATTTTTGTATCCAGCCTTTTCAGAGGCTTCAACAGTCAATTCTCTTGCAACATCATCAAATGAAGCAGGAACAGTCAATGCTATTATCTGGTCTTTAAAATCTGAATCCTCAAATTCAGCCATTTTGTAATTCCAAGCATTTTTTATATGCTCTAAAATTCGTACAGAGGCTTCAAAAGGCGAAATTTTCATCGTCTCATCAGTCTGGGTCCAAGGAAGAACTGGCGATTTTCTGTCAATTACAGAATTACAAAGCCAAGATTTAGCCGAAGATACAACCCTTTGAGGAGAGGAAACAGACCTTTTTCTCGCAAGCTCACCAACAGCAAAATCTATATTTTTTTCCCAAGGCAGAGAGAGAGAGCCCTCTGTAATCTCAAATTTTTGAGGTATATATATAAAGGAAGGAAGAAGTCGACGCTCTGCAACTTCACCCAATTCTATGCATTGGGGAATGTCAAGAAAATGGATAGTCCTTCCAGTTTTTCCCTCTTCGACTTTTTCATATCTATCTATATAGGCACAACATGAATTTGTTGTTCCTAAATCTATACCTATAGCATATCTCGCCATATTCTCTTCCTTTCAAGTTACCAAGTTAATAATTAGGTTGTAGCTGTCAATTTTTTTTTAAAATAAGTAAATAAAAATTTGCTGAAAACTATCAAATATATGTCTGTTTACTGTCACTTTGTCATTGTGAGGCTTTAGCCGTGGCAATGAACTGACCCCCTTTTATTTTTCTAATTGTCTATTTGCATTATTAGTCTTATAAAAGGGGTTCTGTTCATCACCTTAGGGGGCTAAAAAGGTAAATGGAGTAGTACAATAAAAACGATGTAAAAAAGGTCTGCAGTTTATTTTGTACTGCAAGACTTTTTGGGCCCTCTTCACTCTTTTTCTTCGCTATGTCTTATATCAAATTCAAGTTTTCTCTTTTTTCCATTTCGTGAAACACACCAAAGTTCTATAGTTCCAATCTCTGTTATATGTGTTTCCAATGTTACTGGAATAATTCCGCTTTTTTCTTCTCCTTCTGCTTCAAGGAAAATTTTCATTGATGGCATTTCAGAAATATCTTCATCTTCCCAATCTTCCAAAATATCACCTATTTTGTCATCTCCTCTCGAAGGTGAAGAGAAAAATCTAAATTCGGCATCACAACCAACAGAAAGAGCAAATTCTCTTCCTTCAAGTGGAATTTCTGATCCCTCTTCAATTCCTTTTTCAGCTATACAAAGTGCGTTTACAGGCGGTTCAAAACCTGGTACAGAAGGCATTGGAACTTCAAGACCGATATAATAAGATCTCGATGTACCGCCTTTTATTCTGATTCCTTTTCCTCTTCTCGATAGAGCATAGGAAGCAGCACCTTTTGCAACAGCCAAATCTAAATCAGCACCATCTAAGACATCTATTTTCTGACCTTTTGGATACCATTTATTGACAGAATTTATAAATTTTTCTGATAACTTTTTGGATTTAAAAACACCGCCATTTAAAAGAACATGTGTTGGAAGCAAACTACAGCCTTTTTTCTCAAGTTCAGAAGCATTTGCACTCAAAAATGAAGCCAAATGTCTTGTTATTGCTGGGTCTGATTCATATGGAAGACCTATTTCAGAAAGTCCTCTGTTTCTCACAGCAGGAGTTGAGTCAATATCACATTCAGGGAAAAATCCGTCACAGACTATTTTTTCGAGGAGTTCTCTCTTTAATGTTACAGTTATAGAACCGCCGAAAAGACTACTTGTTCTTCCAGGTATAACTATTTCAACTTCATTTACTGAATCATCTGATAACATCTTTTCTTTTGCAGAAGAACAACCTCTACAAAGTGCATTTAACTGCCAAGAATCAAGTTTTTTCTTTTTAGTCGCTCTCAATTCTGCAGAAAGTGCCATAGCTGCTGCCAAATCCATATTATCTCCACCTAAAAGAAGATGATTTCCTACTGCAATTCTTTCAAGTTCAAGATTTCCGTCATTTTCAGCAACTGCTATCAAACTAAAGTCTGTTGTACCGCCTCCGACATCACACACAAGTACAGTATCACCGACTTTTAAAATCTTCCTCCAATTATCCCCCTGTGCAAAAAGCCAAGCATATAAAGCTGCCTGTGGTTCTTCAAGAAGTATTACTTCCATATTTGAGGCAATAGCTGCTTTTACAGTCAAATCCCTTGCAGCTGCATCAAATGAAGCTGGAACTGTCAAAATTATAGTCTGATTTACAAAATTTTCATCTTTTCCAGTAAAACGATGATTCCAAGCCTCATATAGATGATCAAGGCATTTCATAGCCGATTCAACAGGTGAAATTTTAGAAACCTTTTTGGAATCTGCACTCCAAGGCAATATCATTCCCTCTCTGTCTATATTTGAACAGAGCCAAGATTTAGAAGATGATACGAGCCTGTCAGGCACTCTTGTTCCCTGTTTTAGTGCAAATTCACCAACTATATATGGATAATCTCCCCAAGGAAGAGTAGTAGCTCCTTCTGGAAGTTCATGTGAACCTGGTAAATAAATAAAGGAAGGGAGAGTATCTCTTTCGTTTACTTCTCCAACAGCTGTTATCTGTGGAATTTTAAAAATTTCAGCAACAGGCTTTTCTGAATCAACTTTACAATAAGCCATAGCCGTATTTGTTGTTCCCAAATCTATTCCTATTACAAAAGGTGAATCATTATTCATTTGTCTTACTCCCTATCTAATTTCTATTTCAGCTGGACAAACTGCGTCTTTTGAAGCGAGAGAAGAAGGAAATTCTGCTTTTTTTAATTTCCAACCATGATGAATCAAAATACCTCTAAAAGGCGGTTCTCCTGATACATTTCCAGAAAGTATCATACTATTTGGATTGTATCCCTTTTCAACTTTTACTTCTGAATTTTCTTCTTGAGCGATTATGCTTTCAAATTCTGCATAATCTTTAAGTGTTTTTTTACAACCCTGTTGAACACTCCTTGCAACAGAACCAACCATTGCATCTGTATATTCAGAAATATCTTCCATTAAAAAATCAATAAATCGTCCGTCTCTTTGAAGAAGAGAAAAAATAACTGAAGGCTCACAAAATTTGCCTTCTGTCAAGAGGACAATATTATCAAAAAATTTTTTATCAAAAAGCATTTTAAAAAAGAATGACAACGCCTTAAAAAAACGCATATTTCCTCCTTCATTTTTTTTAGTCTCTTTAGTCTGAATCAAACTTTGGAAAAAATCTACAATTATATATGTAGTGAAAATGTTTTGCCATTTAAATAAAAGTTTTTACGGTATAAGTCAACGAACGATATGTTTTTTTTCCATAGTAGTTTTGTGCAAGTAGAACTATATATGATGGAAAAAAAAGAACTAGTTAGTGATTTATACCTAAAAACTAAAAAACAAAGTATTAAAGTTTTTTATATAAAGTTGATGTTTTATCAAAAAATTTTTGTTATTTCCAATATTCCAAACTATCTGGGTTTAAGCCAATATTTTTTGAAAGAAAAACAGGATTTTTTCCTTCTTTCCTTTGATTCTCATAGTCATTAAGTGTCTTATATACAACTCCTCCTAAAATAACAATACAAGGAATATTTATAAGAGCCATTCCTCCCATTGTTATATCTGCCAATGCCCAAGCCATAGACATTGGGATAATAGCTCCAACAAAAACAACTATCGAACATATAATATTGAAAAATATCATAAATTTTTTGCTTGGTATTTTTTTATTATTGATAAAAACAAGTGCATTATCAACATAGAAAAGATTGCCCAAAAGAGTTGTAAAAGCAAACAAAACCATTGCAATTGTTATAAAAATAGGTCCAAATGAACCTAAATTTGTAGACATTGCATTTTGAACATATGTAGCTCCAGCAACTTCATGTGTTATTGGAACTCTTGACATCAAACACATAAAAGCAGTTGCAGTGCATATTATTATTGTATCAATATAGACAGAAAGCATTTGAACAAGTCCCTGCTTTACAGGATGTGATGTGTTTGCAGCAGCTGCAGCATTTGGAGCAGAACCAACTCCAGCTTCATTTGAATAAAGACCACGCTTAATTCCATAAACAAGACAAGAACCAGCAATTCCACTTCCAATAGCTTTAAAGTTAAAAGCATCAGAAAAGATGAGTTTAAATACTTCTGGTAAAGTTTGTATATGTATAACCATAAGAATAAAAGTAACAAGAATATAGAGAACTCCCATTATTGGAACTAAATAACTTGCTACTTTTATTATCGTTTTTCCACCACCAAATAAACATATACCTGTTAAAATTGCAAGTATTAATCCTATAATTATTGGAGTAATATTAGCATCATAAAAAGAGTATGTAGCAAAAGTTGACTGTAGATTATACGAACACAGCAAATTAAATCCAAAGGCATAAGTTGCAATCAAAAATATTGAAAATAAAACAGCTATCCATCTATTTTTTAATGCTTGTTCAATGTAGTAAGCAGGTCCTCCAAAACTTACGCCTGTCTCTTTATGATGACGCTTGTAAATTTGAGCTAATGTACTTTCAACAAAAGAAGTTGCACCGCCTAAAATTGCCAAAAGCCACATCCAAAAAACAGCACCTGGACCACCTAAACATATTGCCGTAGAAACACCTATAATATTTCCTGTTCCAACTCTAGAAGCAGTTGACACCATCAATGCTTGAAATGAAGATATAGCCTCTTTATCTTTAGGGCGTTCCGTAGCAACACGAATAGAATCTATACAAAGTCTTATTTGTACAAATTTTGTTTTTATGGAAAAATATATTCCTGCACCTAATAAAATCAGAATTAAAATCGGATAATATAGAATATTGTCAAGATAATTTAAAAAATCTACAACTGCCTGCATAAAAATTCCTTTAATCTCTACTTTTTTATATTATAAAAGTTCTTTTAGAAACCAAAAATCCCCTTTATTAGATTTTTTTCTAATAAAGGGGATTTTATTTAATTATTCACCTTCAAATGGTACTATGTTGCAAGTTATCATTTTTTCTTGGTTCTTTTATTTCTTTTTCTTTTGAAGAAAATTTTTGCTTTTAATTTGATATTTTTAACAAGCCCTAATTATTTTTTATGCTGTTTTTTTTGTAATTGTTTATTTGTCCGTTTTCTTAAAAACCTAAAAAGTAATTTTTTAATATTTATATTTTAACTATTTTATTTTCTTTAATTATTATTGAAAATGTACTAAAACCAACTGTTTTGGCACTGCAAAATAAAATGCTTATATTAACTCAATTAATTCTAAAGGAAATTTTTATATAATAGAAAATTATTATTATAAATATTGCCCAAAATATAGAAAGTGCAAATCATGAAAAGACGAGAATTTTTGATAAATAGTGCAATTACTGTTGCTGGTCTATCTCTTCTTATTGGAACAGGAGAAGCAAAAGAAGTAACAGGAAAGAAAGGTATAAAAAAAATGAAAAAAAGCATAACACTCAACTATGAAAATATAATGCCATTTATAAATGGAAATGATATTGACAATATCATTCCAAAAGTAAAAGAAGCAAGAAAAATTCTTGTTGAAAAATCTGGAGCTGGAAAAGATTACTTAGGTTGGCTCGATCTTCCTGTAACAATGAGTCAAGACTTGATCAAAGACATTGAAGAGACAGGAAAGAGAATAAGAGAGACAAGTGATGTTCTTATTTCAATAGGAATTGGTGGTTCATACTTGGGAGCAAGGGCTGCCATATCTGCAGTAAATGGAACTTATGCAAATGAATTGGCACTTCTCAATTCAAATGGTCTTGCAATCTGTTATTCAGGTTGTGATATGTCAACATCACACCTAAGGTCTCTACTCGATCTAATCAAAAACAAAAGAGTTTTTGTAAATGTTATTTCTAAATCAGGAACAACAACAGAGCCAGCAATCGCTCTTAGGGTCATATATGAAGCATTAAAAGAAGCTGTTGGTGAAGCAGAAGCAAACAAGAGAATAATAGCAACAACAGACAGCAAAAAAGGTGCTTTAAAGACACTTGCTGATTCAAAAGGTTGGAAGAGATTTATAGTTCCTGACGATGTTGGCGGTCGTTACAGTGTTATGACACCTGTAGGACTTCTTCCAATATCTGCAAGTGGAATGGATATTAAGGCAATGCTCGAAGGTGCAAAAATTGCAAGAGAAGATGTAAAAGAAGAAGACATCAAAAAGAATATAGCATGTCTATATGCAGGTCTCAGAAATATTCTTTACAAAAAGGGCAAAACAGTTGAAATAATGTCAACATTTGAAGATGGGCTTCACTATTTTGGTGAATGGTGGAAACAGCTCTATGGAGAGAGTGAAGGAAAAGAGAATAGAGGAATTTATCCTGACAGTCTCGATTTCTCAACAGACCTTCACTCAATGGGTCAGTATATTCAAGAAGGCGAAAGAATGTTGATGGAAACATTTATTGATGTTGAAACAGGCAAAGATGAAATCAAAGTTCCACATGCTGAAACAAATGATGACGGTCTTGGATATCTCGAAGGAAAGACATTGAGATATGTCAACAGAACTGCTCTTAAAGGAACTGCAGAAGCACACAAAGATGGCGGAGTTCCAAACATGACATTTACTGTTCCTGCAATAGATGAATATTATTTAGGATATTTGTTCTATATGTTTGAATATGCCTGTGGAGTAAGTGGATATATGGGCAAGGTAAATCCATTTAACCAGCCAGGTGTTGAAGCATACAAAAAGAACATGTTCCGACTTTTAGGAAAACCTGGTTCTAAGTAAAATATAATTATATTTCCCAAGAATAGTCTGTGATTCTTTTCACGGGCTATTTTTATTTTCCACTTGTAAAAGGAAATTTGATAATAAAATAAAAAATATATATGTTTTTGGTAAATATTTAAAAAGCTGGTGATAAAAATGCTTACTTATGATCCAACAGGTCTCGAAGGCGGATATAGATGTGTTGAATTTTTAAAAGAAAAAGGGATTGAAATTAGTCAAAAACTCGGAGCAAAGTTGATATATCTATCTGAACATAATATTCAGTTGACATTAGCAGCTCTTGAAGATTGTTCACCAAAAAGTGATGAAGAAAAATTTCTTCTTTCAATAAAAAATGATTCACTTCCAACAACTCCTGAAAAAAAATCTGAACTGAAAAATAAAATATCTGAGGCAGGTTTTAACTATTGTGAGGAAGATGGTATTTTAAAAATTTTGTCAGATGTTGAAGAACCTGAAATAGTTGAAAAAAACGAATATCTTCCCGTAACTGCAATATCTGCTTCAAATTTGATTCAACAGCGTTCAATTTCTGGAAATAGTCTTTTAAATGACAGAAAATATATAGAGACACTTGCATTTAATTTTTTAGACAGTGAAGACGAAGAAGTTATATGTGAAAACATGAAAAAATTAGTTCGTATTTCTAAGATGTCTGATCAAAGTCCAAAAAATATATTTATTGAAGCAATCGAAAAAGGAAATAAAAATGTTTGGATCAAAACAGCAGAAGTAATAAAAGAACTATGTGATAGACCATTTGGCGAAAATTTGATGACATTCTTAAACAATTTATCTGATGATGAAAACATATCAAATCTGTTATTTAGAATGTGCCGAAATTCGGACAATGATTTAAGAACTTCTGTTTTATTGGCTTTGGTTCCAAATATCACAGTAGAAGAAAAATCTTTGGAAATAATACTCAAAAATAAAGAAGATTTAATTGAACTATTGAGTAGAGATATTTATAGCTGTTCAAAAATGGTCAAGATAATTCCTGAAATATCGAGGGAAGAAGACCCACTAAAAGTAAAAGAATTTCGCTTTTTATTGAAAGATTTAAATAAAATAGCTCCTATTGCAAAAATCATTGAAAAAGAAATTGATTCAGGTCTTTCTGACAGAGATACAACAAACATGCTGTGGTTTTTGTCAGCAATGGAAGGATTGAGTAGTTTTGAAAAAGCAAAATATTCAAAATTGGCTTCGAAAACAATAGACATAGAAGAAAAATCTATGTACATGTTTGAAACTTTAAAAACTGTTTTAAAGAATTTTTTGCCAGAAAGTTTGGAAGCAATAGAAAATCTTGCAGATGATTTTCCAAAAATGACACAAGATACTAAATCTGAAATCATAATTATTTGGAATGAAATATATGGCAAAAATGAAGAAATTCTTCCTGAAAGCATTGCAAATAATCTAAAACTCGAAATAAATGGAAAAGATGACACAATAACAAAACAGATATTGAGTTCAAATATAATAGATAAAATATCAAAGCCATTTGAAATAAAAAATAGTGAAAAACTATTGAAAAACGCAATAGAGATTTTTTCTGCAGACAAAACAGGACTTTTAAAAAAATCAATGCCAACAAGAGTTTCTGAATTGATTGAAAATTCTTGTGAAATGCTTATCGAAATGATAAGTAAAAGCGACTCAATACCATCAACAGATGACTTAGAATTTCTATCAAGTCTTTACATAACAGAACTAAAAAAAGGTAAAAAATTTGAACAAAATATTCCTATGATTATGAGGAAACTATCTAAAAGAGGTTCAAATGCAATACTTTCTGAGGCAGAAATAGTTCATAAATCAGGTGGTCCAAAAGATAGAGCTGAAGAACTTATAAAATCTGCAGAAGATTTGAGAAACATTGACAAATTTAAAGTTGTATTTCCACTACTTCATTTGATAGATGAAAATTATTCTGATGAACTTATAACAAAAATACTTGATAAAATAGAAGAATATACATCTGAAGAAATAGAGACAATTATTGATGAATCTCTAAAAGAGTTTAAGGAATTTGTTCCAAAAGGAACAGACAAAATACTCAGACTTTTCATGAGAAAAAATGCAATGAGAATAACAATGCCTTCAATGAATATGAAATTTTCTTTAGATGAAGAAACAATAAATTCAAGTGTATATTTACAGAGATATGAAAAAGAAAAATGGAGTTGGGAAAATTGCGGTCAATCATTATTTGTAAGTGAGGCAATACTCGAAAATAAAAATGCAGATCAACAGATAAAAAAACTCGCCTCTTCTGTAATTTTGTATGTGTTGAGACATTGGAGTGTTGAAGCGAGAAAATTTTTACTAAATCACAATCTTGTATTTAGAATAATAAAAATGTGTGCTGAATTACAAGACAAAAAAGATGATTTGGCAATTCAATCACTTATTTCAGAAATTCCATCTGTATTGAAAAAATATATTGAAAATGCTAAAGATGATGAATATAAAAATAACGAAGATTTTATTATAACTAAAGAATTATTAAAATTCTAAAGAAAAACCATGGAAGAATCTAAGAAAGAAAAAAAACAAGATAATAACACCGATAAAGAACAAACTTTAATTGAACATATAGAAGAATTAAGAAAAGTTTTAATTAAATGTTTAATTGCTATTGTTATTGTTTTTATTCCTGCCTTTTATCTTTCTCCTTATTGTATCGACTTTCTTATAAAAACAATAGTTAAAGGAAAAGTAACGCTTAATTATTTTGCACCAATGGAAGTTTTTTTGATTCAGTTGAAAATATCACTTGTGATTGATCTTCTCATCTGTTTTCCATATCTTGCAAAACAAATATGGAGCTTTATTGTTCCTGCATTATATGACAATGAAAGAAAATTCATAAAAAATATTGTTTTTATATCAAGTTTTCTTTTTATTTTTGGAGTTACATTTTGTATAGTATTTATATTGCCGTTTTTGATAAATTTTGGTATGAGTTTTTCAACTCAAAATATAACTCCACTATTTGGTGTATCAAATGTAATAGACCTTACTCTGTGGATGTCATTACTTTTTGGATGTATGTTTCAAGTTCCATTGATTGTCAATATGTTGATAAAATGGGATATAATATCTTATGAATCTGTTAGTTCAAAAAGGAATTATGTAATTATTATTCTCCTAATATTTGCAGGTTTATTTACACCTCCTGATATAATAAGTCAGTTGATGTTATTTATCCCAACATATCTACTTTTTGAATGTGGACTTTTATTTTCAAAAAAGAAAAAAGAAAAAAAGGTAAAATAATTTTCACATATAATTAATATTTTTATGATTTTCATAAATGAGGTTATTTTTAAATGAGTTTTTTTGATGATTTGCGTGAAAAAGTAAGTGCACTATTTGAAAAAGGAGTGCATGTGGCTTCTAAAGGCATTGATGTTGCTGGAAAGCGTATGGTTGCTGAAGCTTTTAAAATTGCAGATAAATTTGATGATCCTGAAATTGTAGCCAACAGACCAAAATATGGCACTTGTGAAAATATTTTAGTATTGCAAACAAAAGTAAGAAAAAAATATGTAAATGAAAGAATGAAAAAACTTACAGACGCATTTAAAAATAACAAAGATGAAAAAGGCCTAGAGCTTACAGCAACAGAGCGTGGATGTATTGCAGAAATAATAAAAAAAGCAAGACAAATACAACAAATAGATAAGACAAATCCTGAAGAAAAAGTATTTGATATGTCCTTGGATGATGCAATAAAAGAAATGAACAATGTCATAAGGGAATCTAAAGAAAGAGAAAGAAAGAAAGCAGAAAAGAAGAAAAAATAATTTTTTCTCTAACTAAGCAATTCAGTTAATAAAGAAAGGGGCTGTGAAAAAATATTTACTTTTTTCACAGCCCCTTTTTTATATTATTTTTCTTCTTTTTCTTTAAACTCACTTACATTATTTTTCTCTTTTGTTGACATTTTCAATTCTTCACCATTGATCAACCGTTTTATATTAGACCTATGCAGATAGATAATCAAAATGCAAGCGACTATAGAAAAAATTAACAATGGCATATCATTTGTTTTAAAAAATATGTAAGTAGTTATAGGAAATGCAATTGCTCCTGTCATAGAAGCGACAGAACTTATTTTTGTGGTCAAAACAACAATTCCCCAAATTCCAAGACATATAAGAGCTACATACCAACACATAGCAACAATGACGCCAAATGAAGTAGCAACACCTTTTCCACCTGTAAATTTTAAAAATACAGAATAAGTATGTCCTAAAATTGCACATATTCCAACTGCAATTTGAGCAATTGTCTTCATATCAAGTGGAATCAATTTTGGAACTAAAAAAGCAATCACAAGAACAGGAATAGAGCCTTTCAATGTATCTGCTAAAAATACAAGACTTCCACCAACAGGGCCCAATGCTCTAAAAGCATTACTTGTACCTATATTTCCACTTCCTGTTGTTCTTATGTCTATTCCCTTTAACATCTTTCCTATAATTACACCAAATGGAATAGAACCGAGTAAATATGATATTATACATATTCCAATTAATATTAAATATGTTGTCATAGTTGGTGCAGTTGAGGCAATAGTTCCACTTTGTGGAGGATCAACGATACAACCTCCAACTGTTATAAAACATGGTGTCATTTTTTAAGCATTCCCCCTGGCTTTTCTTCGTCATCACCCTTGTTATTCTTGAAATTTAATATTATTGGAGAACCTATAAATCCAAAAGATTTTCTTACATAGTTTTCCAAATATCTCTCATAAGAAAAATGAATAAGTTTTGTTGAATTTACTTTTACTGTAAAAACAGGGGGAGCAGAAGATGTCTGACAGGCAAAATATATTCTAAGCTGTTTACCTTTATAAGAAGGAGCAGGTCTCATTTCCTGTGCTTCTCTAAACATCTTATTTACAATAGGAGTATCTATTCTTTTATTGTATTCACTCAAAACCTGTTCAACAGTAGAACGAAGTTTATCAAATCCTTTGCCTGTTTTTGCAGATGTAAATAAGATAGGAGAAGAAGAAAGAAAATAGATTATTCCCTTTACATCTTCAAGCCATTTTTTTCTCTGTTCTAAAATCAACTGTTTTTTGCCTTTACATTTCTCTTCTATCAAATCCCATTTATTTACAATTATGAGCGAAGATTTCCTCGCTTTTTGAATCTGTTCAGCAACTTTTAAATCTTGATTTGTTATTCCTTCATCAGCATTTAACACAAGAATAACACACTCTGATTCTTCAATAGCTTGTAATGTTCTTATAGTGCTGTAAAATTCTACTTTTTCATTTATTTTACCCTTGCGACGAAGTCCTGAAGTATCAGTAACAGTAAAGTTTCTACCTCCTAATTTTACGGCACTTTCTACATTGTCTCTAGTTGTACCCCCTGTATTGTGAACGATACTTCTATCTTCTCCACACAATACATTTAATATTGAAGATTTACCAACATTTCTTCTGCCAGCAAGTGAAATTCGAGGAAAATCATTTTCTTCTTTATCACTTTTATCAATTTTTAGTATAGCAAACATTTTGTCCATAAGATCTGCTACACCTGTTCCATGGAGTGCTGATATACAAAATGGAATTCCAAATCCCAATGAAGCAAATTCATAGGATTCATTTTCTATTGCTAAATTGTCAGCCTTATTTCCAACAATTAAAATAGGCTTTTTAAGTTTTTTTAATTCGACTGCAATCTGCTCGTCTTGCGGTGTTATACCAGCTCTAATATCAACTACAAATAGGATAAGAGAAGCCTCTTCTAG
Organism: Candidatus Xenobia bacterium; assembly: GCA_045114665.1. Classification (GTDB taxonomy): domain Bacteria; phylum Vulcanimicrobiota; class CADAWZ01; order CADAWZ01; family CADAWZ01; genus CADAWZ01. The sequence continues at coordinate 22,296 of JBGUKW010000153.1, forward strand.
TGCTTTTCTTACCTGAATTTGAGCCATGGCTTTTATGGGGTCTGTAATATCTTCATCAATTCCACCTGTGTCAACAAGAAGACATTTTCTACCTGTCCACTCACATTCTGAATATATTCTATCTCTCGTTATTCCTGGCTCATCTTGAACTATGGAAATTGTCTTTCCTAACATTTTATTAAATAGCTGTGATTTACCAACATTTGGTCTTCCTGCTATTGCTATAATCGGTTTCATAAAAATCTTCTCCCAATTTCTTTTTCTTTTCTATCCTATTTCTATAGCTTTTCGCAACTATTTAAACTCATTATTTACAGGTATTATATGTTTTTTTGTTTTTTCTTGCAATTCATCTAAACTCATGCCGTCAAGAAAATATTTACCATCTTTTAAACAATGATTTGGAATTATGACCTCATCAAAAACTTCTTCATTTTCAATAACATGCAAAATATCCGTACCTGTCATGAGTCCACATACATTTACACTTGAGCCCCAAAAAACATTCTCTGCTTTGTGAACTTTAAGTGTAAGATTTTTTGTATCTTCAAAAAATTCAGCAATTTTTTTCATATAATCATAAGTCAAACAACCTGTTATTATACTAACATTTCTTTTATTTGGCAATTCTTTTGAGATATATTTTTTTCCCTTCATGAAACTTGTCAAAAAAAGCCTCATCATGCCTATTCCATTTTCAAGTTGTGGAAAATCTCCGTAATATTTAGTTTTAGGAATTTCTGTACCTGTCTTTATAAAAAATTCATCAGCTAAATATAAAAAATTATCTACATTATGGCGTTTTTTAAATCCTCTCATGAATTTATTAGCTATTTCCATGATTTCTTTCATCTCTTCAACAGTGAAAGAGCGAATTCTATTAGGAACATGGTATTTAGTTAAACCAACTGGTACACATGCCACAGATTCAATATTTGGATAAAAAACCTCTAAATCTGCAAGTGTCTTTTTTAAATGTTCTCCATCATTTATACCAGGGCATAAAACGATTTGAACATGAAGTGAAACATCGAGATCAACAAGCCTCTTTATGTTTTCAAGAATATTTCCTGCTTTTTTATTGTTCATCAAAGATTCTCTGACATCTGGTTCAGTTGCATGAACAGAAACATATAAAGGGGTTAATCTCTGTTTTTCAATTCTCTCCCAATCTTCTTCTGTCAAATTTGTAAGTGTTATAAAATTTCCAAACAAAAATGACAATCTGTAGTCGTCATCTTTTATTTGCATTGTCTTTCTGACATCTCTTGGGTCTTGATCGACAAAACAAAAATCACATCTATTTTGACAAATTTTTATCCTATCAAAAATTGGATTTTCGAAAGATACACCTATTGGCTCATATATAGATTTGTTTATAGAGACAGTATTTTCTTTGCCATCTCTAATATAAGTTACTTTAAATTTTTTTTCAGATGTTGCAATCATCCAATCTAAAACATCTCTTAATTCTGTGTCATTTACAGATTTAACTATATCTCCTGCCTTTAATCCAGCTTTATCAGCAGAAGAACCCTTTTCTATTTTAAGTATAATTCCAGCCATTATCTATTCCTCTATTTTTTTGTTTTCAATCTTCTTGCGTTCTTCTTCAACAGGCTTCATAATTTCAGCAATCAAATTATGTGCAAAATTTTCCATATTCTCTTTTTCTTCTTTTGCATTAGAAGCCTTTACATATTGAATAGGTTTTCCAATAATAACCTTTACACCACGCTTAAAATGAGGAATCCCTTTTTTAATAGTGATACTGTCTTTTCCATTTATAATAGAAATAGGCAAAACAGGGACACCACTCATTTTAGCCAAAAGAGAAACGCCTCTACGACTTTCTTTTCCCTCATCTTCTTCAGTTTTCATTCTTCTTCCTTCTGGAAAAATGCCGACAATTTCTCCTTTTTTTAAAAGTTCAACAGCTTTTTTTATAGTAGTCATTTCTGTTTTATCTCTATCGACAGGAATTGCCCCAAGAGAACGGATAAGTGGAGCTAAAAATGGAACTGTAAAAAGTTCTTTTTTAGCCATACAGTTAACTCTTCTCGCTGATATTGCTCCAAATAATGGAGGATCCATATAACTTGTATGGTTTGCAGCAAAAAGACAACCACCTTTAAATTTTAAATTTTCTTTTCCCTCTATTTTAAGCCCACACCCTAAAGTAAATAGAGTCTTTAAAACTAAATGAACAAAATAAAACCATATATGACCTAGCATATTAACCTCTCTTTTTAACCAATTTTATAACTTCATCAATAACTTGATCTGCAGTCATGTTTGTTGAATCCAAAATTATTGAGTCTTCACTTGCCTTCAAAGGAGAATCATCCCTTTCAGAATCTATTTTATCTCTATTTTCAATACTCTTTTTAATATCCTCAAATTTGACATCTTTACCAGATGCTACTTCTTCCTTAAATCTTCTTTTTGCCCTCTCTTCAAGAGAAGCATCAAGATAAATTTTTAACTCTGCATTTGGCATTACAACAGTTGTTATATCTCTTCCGACCATTATAACTCCACCATTTTCTGCCATTTTTTTCTGTTGAGCAACAAGACATTTTCTCACTTCACTAATTTTGGCAACATCAGAAACATTTTTATTTACACCTGCTGATTTAATCTCTGTCGTTATGTCATTGTCTGAAATATAAACTCTACAACCAGAAGGTATGGAAAAATCTTGTTTTAAAATAACTGGATTTTCTTTAGCAAGTTTTATGACAGAATCTTTATCAGATATATCTATATTATTTTTTAATGCAAGCCAAGTAACAGCTCTGTACATGGCTCCTGTATCAACAAAAAGCCAACCAATTTTTTTTGCAACAGATATTGCAACAGTAGTTTTTCCACTTGCAGCTGGTCCGTCAAAAGCAATATTTATTTTTTTCATAAGTATATTTCCTTTATGTTATTTCTCTATTTGAATTAGGCATTTAATTATCAATATAAACTTATAAAAAAGAATTTTCTATAAATAAAAAATACCCTTTTATTAATTTTATACGCCTTTTATGGTTATACAAAAATGAATTGAAACAGGAATTTAAGTTTTATACAGCAAAAAACATCATACCTGATTTGCACATTTTCACTGGAAAAATGTAGATAGAGGTTTTGATGTATAGATATGCGAGTGTTGCTACAGATTTAGCATTTAGAGGTTTTGATACCCTTTACCATTATAAAATTCCAGATTCACTTCTTGGTAAGATTTTTGTTGGAACAATAGTTGTTATTCCCTTTGGAAAATCGTTTAGAAATGGCATAGTTGCCGAGCTATATGAAAATGACGATACCGTTCCAGAGGGAATTTCTCTTAAATATATATCTTCTATTTCTGTGCCTTCAAATAAATGGCTTGAACAGGCAATAAAAATTGTTGTATGGATGCATGATTATTATGCTTGCCCATATACTGATTCAATTTTAACTGTTTTGCCTTTCTATTTTTCTAAAAGTATAAAAAATGAAAAAAAACAGATGACATTAAAATTAATCTGTTTTGATTTTGATTTGATGAGTGAAAAATTAAAGCGTTCAGAAAAACAGCGTGAAATAATAGAGGTTTTAAGAAATGCTCCACATAATGAAGTTTTGAGAGACCCTGTAATGGATATAAATTCTTTGCGTGCATTGGAGAAAAAGGGATTTATACAAATTTGCTACGGAACTGAATATAGACCTCCAAGTGAATTGAAAAGAGATATTGATGAAACTAATATTGATATAAAATTGACAGAACAACAACAAAATGCTTTAGATAAAATTAAAAGTTTAATCGATCTTGAAAAACCAAATGGAGTTTTGCTTCAAGGAGTTACTGGAAGTGGAAAGACACAGGTTTATATAAATTGTATAAAATATGTTCTATCAAAAGGAAGAAATGCTATAATTCTTGTTCCAGAACTTTCTTTGACAGCACAATTTGCAGATATTTATAGAAGAGAATTTGGCGATTCCATGGCTTTTATACATTCTGCAATGTCTCTTTCGGAAAAAAGTGATGAATTGAGGCGTATTGCAAATGGTGAGGCAAGAGTTGTTTTGGGAGCGAGAAGTGCTATTTTTTCACCTCTTGAAAATGTCGGTTTGATTATTATTGATGAAGAACATGATCAGGCATATAAACAGGAGAGTTCGCCAAAATATCATGCAAGACATATTGCAATAAAAAGGTCTTTATTTGATAACTCTGTTATAGTTTTTGGATCAGCAACTCCTTCCTTGGAATCTTATGTGAGAGCATGTAATGGCAATTATTCTTTTGTTTCAATGACATCTCGTGCATCTGGAAATTTTCCAACTGTAAAAATAATAGACATGAGAATGTCATACAACAGGATAAAAGATTCGATGTTCACAGTTCCATTGGTCAGAAAAATTGCACAAGTTCTCGAAGCAAAACATCAAGTAATTTTGCTTATAAACAGAAGAGGCTTTTTTAACTATCTTTTTTGTGCAGATTGTGGACATGTTTTTTCTTGTCCTTCTTGTGATATTTCACTCAGGTTTCACCAATCGCCACCAAGGCTTTTATGTCATTATTGCGATCATGAAGAAGAAGTTCCAGATGTATGCCCTGAATGTGGAGGAATAAATATAACATCTTTTGGCGGTGGAACTCAGAGAACAGAAGAAGAAATTAAAAATTTTTTCCCAAATGCTCGTGTTTTGAGGCTAGACAGAGATGTTGCTTCTCATAAAAATTCAGCTTCTGAAATTTATGATAAGTTTAAAAATTGTGAAGCAGACATACTTGTTGGTACTCAAATGGCTTCAAAGGGTTTTGATTTTTCAAATGTTGAGCTTGTTGCCGTGATGTTTGCAGATTTCTCTTTTTCTATGCCAGATTTTAGGGCTTGTGAAAAATCTTGGCAACTTTTCATGCAATCTGCAGGGAGAGCAGGTAGGCATTTGGCACATTCTTATTTTTATCTACAGACTTATAATCCTTTTAATCCGTCTGTTATGGCAATAAATGGAAAAGCCGAAGATTTCTTTAAATCAGAACTTGCTGAGAGAAAAGAATTTTTATATCCTCCATTTATGCACTTAATCAGAATCGTTTTTTCTAGTAAAGATTCTGATTTTTGTGAAAAAATTGCAAATGATTTTTCAAATTCTTTTAATTTTGAAGATGAAATAAAATTGGGACCTTCACAATGTCCAATATTCAAATTAAAAGATTTGTATAGATTTCAACTATATATAAAGACAAAAAATGTCCTGTCAAGTGTGGCTAAATATAGAGATGTTCTTTCAAAAATTGACTGTAAAAATGTAAATATCTCAATAGATGTTGATTCTTATGCTTTTTTATAAATCTTGAAAATGTATTGACAAAATCAAGATGAGGTGATATTATGGAAGAAAAAAATTGCCCTAAAAAATGCTGTAATAATAATTCTTGGGGAGGAAAAAGAGAACAGGCAGGTAGGAAAAAGACCTGTTTAAATAAGGTTTCCTTCAATAGGCGGATTAATGAAAATATTTTGAATATTTTAAAAAAATATGCCAATTTGCATGGAATTACTGTTACAGAGGCATTAGAAAATGCAATTCTTCTTCAAAATAATATTTACAGATTAAAGGGAGATGGTATTGTGAAGATAGTTATTCCTACAAAAAATGAAAAATTGTGTTCTCATTTTGGAAATTGTGAATCATTTACATTTGTTGAAGTTGATCAAAAGACCAATAGCATAATAAGTATTGAATCAAAAATTCCTGAAGAGGGAATATCTTGCCAGTCTGCAAGTTGGATTTCAGAGCAGGGAGCAAATATTGTTTTGGTTGGTGGAATGGGAATGAGACCAACTAATATTTTTAATCAAAATGGAGTTAAAGTAGTTGCTGGTTGTCCAGAACTTCCAATTAGAGAACTTGTAGAAAAATATTTGGCAAATGAATTATCTTTGGGTGAAAATTCTTGTTCTGGTGGTCATCATGATTGCCACGGACACCACCATGGAGAAGGACATAATTGCCACCATTAATTTTTTTACCGAAAAGCACCGTAATGCCCCTAAATTTATTAATGGGGAGTATGTCAATTAAAACAGTGATAAACAGGATTTAGATATTCTTCTGAACACAAAATAGCACAAAAATTGTTATCTGTTGTAATTAGAGATTCAAAAGCCAAGTTGTAATTACTTGGCTTTTTTATTGTCATTTTATCTGTATCAAAAATTAATTCTTGGGATAATAAATTTGAAAGACCTTCTCCTGTCATTTTTGCCATTGATTCCCTCATACACCAAGATTTATAAAATATTTGTTTCTTTAGTTCTACATTTTTTGTGTTTAATATAATTTCATGTTCTTCTCTGCTGAAAAATCTCTGCGATATTTTATCAAAATCTTTGTTTGCCATGAATTCGCAATCGATGCCAACTTTTATATCGGAAATAGCAAGAATACAGGTATTTTGTGAGTGTGAGAGGTTAAATTCAATATCACCTTTTACAAGAGGCTTTCCAAATTTTTCATATTCAAATTTGACTTCACTTGGTTTTAAAAAAAGATAACGAGCAAGAACAGTTCTCAAAAATCCTCTGCATAAGATAAACGATTTTGCTACTTTTTCTATTTTGAATCTCTCTGCTCTTTTTTTTTCATCTTCGTTCAGAATATTTATAAAATTATTTGGATCGAATTTGGATAAGTCCATTTCAAACCAATCACACCAAGCCATTTTCTTTAGCCCATTTTCCAAAAATTTTAAATCCTTCTTCCATTGTAATAAGTGGGGAGTATCCGAGATCTTTTTTTGCTGCTGAAATATCAAACCAATGATTACAAGAAAGCTCTTTTACTACAAAACGAGTTAAATTTGGCTCATCTTTTCGTCCAGATAGAAAGTAAAATGCTTCTGATAGACAGCCTGCAAAATAGGCTATAGGCTCTGGGATACTAAATTTTACACTTTCAAATCCTGCAGATTTTAAAAGAGAATTTATTATCTCTTTCACTTCCATAGGTTCGTCATTTGTTATAAAATATTTTTTACCATTACAAATATTGCCATCAGGAGAACTCAATTTTTTAAGAGCGAGGACATGTGCATGGGCAACATTGTCAACAAAAGTTGCATCAACTTTATTTTTTCCATTGTTTATAAGCATTGGCTTTTTTTCTTTTACTCTTGCTACAATGCGTGGATATAAATTTCTATCACCAGGTCCCCATATCAAATGAGGTCTTAGTGATACAGTCATGAAATCATCTGAAGCCTCTTTTATTACAAGTTGTTCTGCTTCTGCTTTTGTGCGAGGATAAAATGCATTGAATTTTTTTGGATATGGAGTTGTTTCATCTATTCCATTTTGATCTTTCATATCAAAAACACAACTTGGGGAACTTGTATATATAAAATATTTTACTCCATGTTTTTTGCATGAGGATATTAAATTTTGAGTTGTTTTTACATTTGCATCAAAATATGATTGATAAGAACCCCATGAACCTGATTTTCCTGCTGTGTGTATGACTGCATCTGCATTTGACACACATTCGTCTGCAAATTTAGATTCTATCAAATCGCCTCTTATTATTTTATCTGCTAATTTTGTAAGAGATTCTGAAGGGGTACTTCTAAGGGTTGCGATTAGTTCAAATCCACTGTTTTTAAGTAACTTAGCAAGAGATCCACCTAAAAAACCAGATGAACCTGTTAGGAGAACTTTCAAGATATTGAAACCTCATCTTTTTCAGTTATTTTCCAATAGCCCAAATAGCCAATTTTTCTCTAAATATTTTTGCATTGTGGCGAACATCTACAGGAAATTTTGGGTGGATTAAAAATTTGTCAATATTTTTTGTATGATCGAATTTTTTAGCAATTTCTCGTAATTCTTTTATCAATTTTTCGTCTTTGATTTTAGACCCTTTTTCCTTTTCTACACACAGTACAGGTTTTTGATATTCTCCGTCTTGTACACCAACTAAAGCTGTTCTAAAAACATCTGGGTGAACATTGAAAACACCTTCACAACAAACTGTAAACATGTCGCCATCTTTTGTTTTTACCCTATGTGATTTTCTTCCACAGAACCAAAATTTTCCTTCTTTATCTTTATAACCTATATCTCCCATTCTGTGGATAACTGTCTTCCCGTCATATATTTTAGCAAGTGCTGTCTGTTCTGGAAGGTTGTAATATTCTTTTGTAACAATATCAGCACTTACAACAATCTCTCCCATTTCTCCGTTTGGAAGTTCTAAATCGTCAGTCCATTTTTCAATTTTTTCATCTGTTATCTTGATGACTTTTAAATTTATACCTTTATTTGGAAAACCGATACATGTTCCTAGTCCATGCTCTGTTTTATATCTTGCATTTTTTAATATTTCAATACTTCCTATATTACATAGTGGGAGTGCTTCAGTTGCTCCATAAGGTGTGAATATTTCGACTCCGTCAAGAAGAGCATTTTGTAAACGCTCTAAAGCATCTGGTCGTGCTGGAGCTCCTGCAGATATAATTCGTTTTACTGAAGGAAACATTATATTTTCAGATTCAGCATATCTTCCAAGTATATTTACTATTGTTGGATTTGCAAATATATTAGTTGTTCCGAAATCTTCTATTGCACTTACCAATTTTTGGGGATCGGCTGTTGCAGGCTTCATTGGATTCATGTCTGGAATTACAGAAGTCATACCTAATGCTGGACCAAATAGGGCAAAAAGTGGAAATGTTGATAAATCCATCTCACCAGGTTGTATATTATAGACTGTTTTGAGATATTCTACTTGATTGTTGAAAATTGAATGTGTATATACAGCACCTTTGGGGACTCCTGTGCTTCCACTTGTAAATAAAATAGCAGCCATATCGTCATCATTAGGTATAGCCATGTCATAATCTTCAGTCTGACAACCTATTTTTCTGAGATCAGATAGGGTATGCCCTCCCCAAAACCATCTTTTTCCAACAGTTACGATGTGCTTTATTGTTTTTTTACCCCAACCACAAAATATTCTAGCAACATGTGCTATTGGAATTCCAATAAATGCTTCTGGCTCCGCCTCTTTTAGGCATTTTCCCATGCTTTTAAGTCCCATGCCTGAATCAATCATTACGATGACTGCTCCAACTTTGAAAAGTGCAAATACAAGAGCAAAAAAAGCAGGAGATGGTTTTACTAAAAGAGCTGTTTTTACATTTTTAGTTATACCTATTGATTCAAGCCCATTTGCAATATGGTCACTTTCATCATTTAATTGACCCGATGTCAAATGAATATATGCAGTTCTACCCATTTCGTCTGTTTTATATGGAGCGACAACTGCAAGTCCATGGGGTCTTTCTGTTGCTTCTCTTACAAGATATGAAGCGATATTTGTATTTTTATTTATACTGTCTATGTCCATGATTTTTTTTAGTCAATGGGGTTCTTTTTTAAAAAAGTTTCTATTTCTTCTATTACATCATTAGAGGCATCTTCAAGGATATAATGTCCTGCATCTGGAAAATGTTTTACTTGTGCATTTGGCAGATATTTGATCCATTTTTCAAGGAAATATTTGTCAAAAACAAAATCCTTGTCAGCCCAACATATTAAAATTGGTAAATTGTTAAAATTTTTTACGCTTTCTTCAGTTTCTTGTAGCTCTTTCCAAGAGACATGATCTGGAGTTAAAGGTACATCTAGTATAAAAGCAAGAACGCCATATCTATTTTTTATGTTATTGTAAGGTTTTAAATACATATCTCTTACATTTTTTTCCATTTTGTTTTTTACACAAAATATGCAAGAACCTATGCAAAAAGCATTTAACACTTGAACTAAAAAAGGACCTATTATTTGATTTTTACATAAACCTATTGACCATGGAAAAGGTCTTTTTTCAGGAAGTCCGAATGCAGCTGAATTTAAGACAATTATTCTTTTTATATTTTCAGGATATTTTCTTGCGTAGGTAAATCCTATCAAAGCTCCCCAGTCATGTACAACTAATGTTATATTTTTTAAATCAAGGCTTTCAACTAATGATTTTATATTATCTGCTCTTTCTGCAAGTGTGTAGCTGTATAAATCTTTTGAAGGTTTATCTGAAAGTCCATTTCCAATATGATCAGGAACTATACATCTATATTTTTTTGAAAATGCTTTTATCAAATCCCTATAAAAAAAAGACCAAGTTGGATTTCCATGCAACATCAGAAGTGGTTCTCCACTTCCTTCGTCTAAGTAGTGCATTTTTATCTTTTTTATATCGAGATAGTTGCTTTTAAAAGGATATAAGTTGTTATTTTCCTCTTTCATTTTTACCATTCTACTCCAAGCATCATACAGTTAAGTCCACTACCAATACCCATAAAAGAAGTTTTCATGCCATTTTGCAAAAAACCTCTTTCTTCAGCTATAGCTGCTGTTATAGGAAGTGATACTGGTCCTATATTACCCAAATAAGGATATGTAACAAAATCTAAATCAAGTGGAATAGAAAGTGCTTTTAAAAGGCTATTTTGATGTGCCATTCCAACTTGATGACAAATTGTTCTTTTTATGTCATTTATTGTCCAACCTGTTGTTTTTAAGAATGATTGCCAAGTTTTTAGTGCAAGTATTATTCCATTTTTCAATACAGCTGAGGAATTTGTAAGCATGAACATTCTTTCAAGTCCATTTTGTAATTTTTCCATGCCCCATCTACAAAGGCGATTAAATTGAGAGGCTGATTTTATAACAGCACAGTCAAGTTTTCTTCTCTGTTCTCCAAAAGAACCATCTGTTACAATTATTCCAACTGCTCCACTTCCACCTGTTAAAGTAGCTATTGAGGAAAGAAAAAATTCAAGGCTTCCTCCTTCAAGGAGTCTTTTTATTGTTAGTTCATTTATTTCTCTTGCAGATTCTGCAGATATTACAAGTCCTGCTTTTATATGACCTAATTCAATGTGATTTGCAACTTCGAGAATTGCATTCATTACACCGAGACAGGCATTACTTACATCAAATATAATTGAATCTTCACTTATTCCAAGTTTTGAAGCTACCATTGTAGAAGCTGCAGGTTCAAATTCTTCTCTATAAACGCCTGAGTAAACGACCATTCCTATATCTTCAGGTTTTACATTACATTTATCGAGAGCTTTTTGTCCAGCTTTTGCTGCACATTCTGCAAGATTTACACCAGGCTCCCACCATCTTCTCTCATATATACCTGTAAGTGCTTCTATCTGCCCCATTGGAATATGTAATCTGTCAAATACACTAGCTAACTGTTCTTCTAAATCAGATGTAAGAACAGTTAGACTTGGGAGTTCATAACCTATGGAATCTATAAAAACTTTTGAGTATTTCATTTTCTTTATGTTTATCTTTTGAATATTTAGAGTTTTATTTTTAGATTTGTAAAAAAATATATAAAAAAATTCGACTGAAACCTTATTTAAATTGGATTCAAGTCGTACCGTATTATACTTCAAATAAATTACATTATATAATATATTTTATCTTGTTATAAAATTTCCTTTAGAGTGTAGTTTTTTGTTTTTCACTACAGTTTTTTGATTTTTTTAACAAGATAGTTATTTATCTATTTTTAGATAAGTATCTGAAAATTTTTTCAATATTGAGTATGAAAAAAATGAATAAATAGGAACATGTATTGCCTCTGCAATAAGGCATTTTGTAAAAGAAATAAAAAATGGAATTCCAAAACAAAACTGCATTGTCAATGGGATTATAAGCAATTTTGTCAATGATTGGGTGATCATGATTGCAATAAATATTGATAAAAAGGAAGTATTATTTTTCTTTTTTATCAATATTATTATCAATGGCGGTAATAACCCTGTTAACATTGATGTTATAGTAAATATAGGGATGTAAGGACCACGAGGAAATACAATATATCCTGTAATATCACTCAATATTCCTGTAATAGCTCCAGCATAAGGACCTAACAATAATCCTGAGAATATTATAGGAAAACCGCCAAAATTTAAAATTCCAATTGGAAGAGGTATTGTCATGAATCTTTTTAGTATAATTGACAATGCTATTAACATTGCCATATTTACCATCATTTTAGCATTTAATTTCATTTCTAAATTTTTATCCATTCTTCCTTAAAATCCGAAATAAAATTATCTCCTCTTATTCCTGATCTTGTCAATGCAAAATCGTATTTTGCAGGGTCTTCAGGGTTATATTGAGCAAAGCCTTCTGTTATAGCTTCAGCTGTTTTTGCAGAAGCATTTCTATTTCTTGTAAATCCAAGCATTTGTCCTATGCTTAGCATGTGAGTATCGAGAGGAACGAGAAGCTTAGACTTATCAAGTCCTTTCCAGCAACCAGGATCGACATTATCTTTTCTAATCATCCATCTAAAATATAAAATCAATCTCTTACAAGGTGAAGTTGATTCAGGTTCTGGCAATAGACTCATTCTATTTTTGTCAAAAAATCCGCTTGCTTCCCTCAATTTTTTAGAAAATCTAAGTGCTGAATTGAAAATATTTTTGTCTTTTTTGTCATAGCAAGATACAAAACAGTCTTGTAAACTGCCATATTCTTTTAATGTTTTTTTGATACCTGAAAGAAAATTCACAATTTCAGCTCCTGTTGTGAATCTATATTCCATATTTTCAAATTCATGTTTTATATCTTCATTAGATGAGTTTATTAAATATTCTCTTGGTGTTGAATTCATTTTTTCTAGTATATTGCCAACTATTTTTAAAATAGCCCAAACTCTGCCATAGGCAAAAGATGATGCAATTAAACCTGTTACTTCTTTTTCGGAATCATGACATTTTAAAACATATTCGAGAGGATCAGGGTGTACAAATGAACCATCATTATATTTTGTATATAAATCTTCAAGCATTTTAAATCTATTGTTCATGTAAATTTTCTCCATATCTTCTAAAATATTCATAAATAGTTATTGAAAAAGCATTTGATACATTTAGTGAATTCTTCATTCCACAGGCAGGAAGTTCTATTACTTTATCTGATAAAGATAAATAATCACTTTGTAATCCTTCTTTCTCATTTCCAAAAATAAATGCAACCTTTTCAGGTAATTTTATTTTGAAAAGATTTTCTGCTCCTTCTGCTGTTTCCATTGAAATTATAAAATAATTTTCTTCTTTAAGCCTTTTGATAGCATCTTCTGTCTTAGAAAAATATTCCCATGGCACAAATTCTTCTGCTCCAAGTGATGTTTTTGCAAGTTTTGGATTCAATGGAGTAGGTGTACTTCCGCATAAAAATAATTTTTCTATTCTAATTGCATCAGCAGTTCTAAATATGCTTCCAGTGTTGTACGCACTTCTTAAATTGTCAAGAACGGCAACTGCTTTTATTCTTTCTTTGAGCATGAATTTTTCAGGTGTCGTCTGTTGATCTTTATTTCTTATTATATATGTCTGCATTTTTATAAAATTTTTAAAAATTTTGATTAAGTTGAATATATTTTTATCTTTATATAAAATATCCTTTAAATAGCTTGTGAAAATAGTGTGGATAGGTGATTTTTGAAATTTTTTTTGTGGGGGCTGTGAAAGCAAATAACAAACTATTCTATTTTTTCACAGCCCTTTAGGTAGGATGAGCCAATTATTAGGTGTTTGCAGGCACTTGGGTAAATTTCTTCAAGAATGGGAAACTATGAAGAAGGACATATGATAAATAGCCTAGTGAACTACTCGGCTACAAGTAGCCAAGCTTCTTGCTTCAACGACAGCGGTTATTACCACATTTCGTATTACTACAAACAGCTTTCCCCCCGTCTCCACAAGCTTATGGAGTAACAATATATTTTGTCCGCCAAGTTCGGGCTATTCCATCCCTACCTGCCCCATATATGAAATCCTTCATATATGGGGCATTCTTTTATATAATCTTTATTATTTTTTATTTACTTGTTTAGCTTCTTCTCTGTCTTTC
>JBGUKW010000154.1:0-8633 GCA_045114665.1 Candidatus Xenobia bacterium
AAAAAAAAGAAAGAAGCAGTAAGAAATATCCGTGAGGATTTCAATTTCTCGATGTGAGTATATTTAATCACATTTTGAGTAGCAGGAAAAACAAAATGAGTGATACAAATAGTAAGGCCAGAGCCATTCGTGATGAACACTTGGAATTTATGAGGAAGAAACAGGTACAACTACGGGCTCAGTACGGTGAGAACCACAGGATAACTGATGGCAATTACGATGAATCACTGGCTGTCAAGTGCGTCAATGGTACCTTCGTTGGCAAAGAAAAGGATGGCATTATTGCTTACAAAGGCATTCCTTTCGTAGGCAAGCCACCTATCGGTGAGCTTCGCTGGAAAGCACCAGTTGATGTTGTTCCTGATGACGGCATATATGAAGCTTACTACAATGCTAAGAGTTCACGTCAAATGCCGAGTGATACTGAGAATGCTTCACTTTACTATCAGAGTGAAGATTGCCTGTATCTGAATATATGGAAGGCGAATGATGCGTGTGCAGAAAAGAAGCCAGTTATGGTATGGATTCACGGCGGTGCATTTGAACTTGGTGGAACGGTCGAACCAGTTTCTCAGTGTAATAATTTAGTCAAGGAGAATCCAGAAGTTATCGTTGTCTCTATCGCATACAGGCTTGGTGTTTTCGGATTCTTCCACTTGTCCCACCTGTCGGACGGTGCTGATTATCCTGATGCACAGAACCTTGGGCTAATGGATCAGATTATGGCACTCAAATGGATTCATGAGAACATTGCCAGTTTCGGTGGAGATCCAGACAATGTGACGATTTTTGGAGAGTCTGCTGGTGCTGCGAGTGTTACCCTGATTCCACTCATCGAAGGCTCCCATAAATATTTCCATCGGGTCATCGCCCAGAGCGGTTCTCCTGTCTTTACGAGGACGCCAGAAGAGGCAATCGCATGCACGGATGAACTGATGGGTATTCTCGGTTGCAAAACCGTTGCAGACCTTCAGAAGGTCGATGTGGATAAATTTATAGAAGCATCTTCTGTCCTCGGTTTACGAGTATGGGCTGAGAGGGATGGCAAGTTAATTACAAAGGAACCTTATGAGGCTTATGCAAATGGTGTGGCGAAGGATATAGAATTCCTTCAGGGCTGTAATAAGGATGAACTTGGTTTTTTCATAATAGGTATGGGGCTGAAAGGCTTCAACCTATGGGCAGCCGACCGCAAAGCAAAGAAGATGGCACAGCTGACGGATGAGGAAAAAGCACTGGTTGAAAGTTTTTGCAAAAATAGGGGCGAGGACTATGTATATACTGGCGATGAGCGGGCAAATTCCGCAGGTCTGTTCGATCAGATCGTGTTCATTGCACCGCTCTTTAGGTTGTTGGAGAACCAGACTAAGGCTGGTGGTAAGACATATGCGTATTTCTTTACGCCTGAAACTTCTGTGCCGTATGTGAGATGTGGACATTCGATAGAGCTTTCGGCAGTATTCAATCATCCAGAGGTGGCTGAGGAATTTGGAAGAGCTTTTGACGAGACCTTCTCGAAGACTTTGCGGAAGATGTGGGTTCAGTTTGCTAAAACTGGCGATCCCTCCCTCAGTGCAGAAATTTCTCCAGACGGCAAGGCAAAGGAATGGCCAATTTACGACATAGAAAATAGGAAATGGATGGTCTTCGACGAGTTTGACATCCATTCGGAGAAGGAGTCTGAGCGAAAGATTCTCGATTGGGACAGAACCTATTTCCTGACTAAGTATTACTGTATCTAACACATTCAACTCACAGTGTCTCTTCTTCGGAGGAGGCACTGTGAGTTTGCTCATTTCACTTATAGGAAAATATCTGGCTCTAATCTTATTTTATTAAATATCTCAGTAAAATCATTCATGAATTTTTCTACTTCGGGATTTGACGGAGAGATTGAATGTTTTGGACAACGATTTATACATCCATAGCAACCAATACAGGCATCAAGATCAAAGATTTTATTCTCAATGTCAATCGCATTTGTAGGACAGTTGCGGACACAGGTTTTGCATTTGATACAATTATCAGAAATTTTTTTCGCTCTAAATTCTTTTGGAAAACAATATGGCTCTTTATTTTTTTCACGGAAGGCTATAATTTTATTTGCTTCCTCAGATAAAGACCAATTAGTGACAGGCTGATTGTGAAGAGTATAGTCGCCTGATAAAATTTTTCCATAAGCCTTGCGACCAAAATCAACCATTATTTCTTCATCTTTAGAGTCTGGGCTACCTGAACCAAGTTTTTTCATCATAGAATGTCGGGATACAAAAGCCCCAAATGCACAAACGCAAAAAACTCTGCTTTCTGCTCCGTTCTTTCATTTCTGTAAGAGCTACTCCGTAATATGAATGTCCAAATGATACAACACCAATAAACGGAGTATCATTTCTCTGCAGACAATTAAAAATTTCTTCTGCTTTTGTGAAAAGCATACCAGCAGATAATGAACCATAAATTACTAAATCATTTTTCCCAAAAACATACTTTTTTTCCTCTCCTCAGAAGGCAAAAGATTATGGGATTTTATTTCTACATTTTGTATTCCAGAAGCAATTTTGCGTACAATTTTTTCGGTAGAACCACTGGGACTGAAATATACAAGATGAATACAGTTGATACTTTTTTCGCTCATAATAATTCTCTTTCTTTGATATATAATATCTAATTTTATCACAGAAATTTTATCTGAAAAAAATTTCACTTACTAACAATTTTTTAGAATTCAATTAAACAAACATATTTTTTTCCCTTTAAAAATAAAAAACTTTGCAAAAGTTAAATTATTGACAACCCCATTATGTTTTGTTTATATAAAAATAGATGTATCTTGTTTTTAGCTGGAATTAATGTCAGAATATTATAGTATTTTTAAACATACTTATAAAAAAAGTAATATAAAAATTTTTCTGAAGATTATAATTTTTTTAATTATATCATTTAAAATTTGTAATTAATTGTGAAATATAAAAATATGGAGTAAAAGCAAAAAAATAATGTCAATTAATCGTTGTTCTTGGTGTTTAAAAAATGAAAAGATGACAAAATATCACGATGAAGAGTGGGGAGTTCCTCTTTTTGATGATATCAAGCATTTTGAATTTTTGATGTTCGAAGTTCTTCAATGTGGTTTAAATTGGAATATTGTACTTAAAAAAAGAGATATTTTTAAGAAGTGTTTTGATGATTTTGATTTTGAAAAAGTCGCAAAATATGATGATTTAGATGTTGAAAGAATTTTAAATACTCCAAATATGATCCGCTCTGAAAGAAAGATAAGAGCCATAATTGTTAATGCCAATAGATATATTGAGATAATAAAAGAATACGGCTCATTTTCCGATTATATTTGGAGTTTTTCAGGCAAAAAGACTATTATCTATGAAAGAGAGAAAGAATATTTTCCAGTTTCAAATGCTCTTTCTGAAAAGATATCAAAAGATTTGAAAAAGAGAAAATTTAAATTTTTAGGTGCAGTTACTATCTATTCTTATTTGGAATCTTGTGGAATAATAAATGACCATTTAAAAAGTTGTTTTAGATATGATGAAATAAATAAAATGGCAGATGTTATTTTTTTGAAACCTGATAACGAAAAATAATATTTGTATTATCAATTAAAAAATAAAAAAAAAGTGATGCGGAAATATAATCTCCACATCACCTATTAAAAACTATCTAAAAAACAAAACTATTTGATGGTGATTTTTGCACCGACTGCTTCGAGGTCAGCTTTTGCTTTGTCAGCTTCTTCTTTTGCTACGCCCTCTTTAACCATCTTTGGAGCACCTTCTACGAGGTCCTTAGCTTCTTTGAGTCCAAGACCTGTGAGCTGTCTTACAACTTTGATAACTTGGAGTTTCTGAGCTCCGATTTCTGTGAGTTCTACATCAAAAGATGTTTTTTCTTCTTTTACTTCAGCGGCTGCTGCTGGAGCTGCTGCTACTGCGACTGGAGCTGATGCTTTGATTCCGAGTTTGTCTTCGAGAGCTTTTACGAGATCAGCTGCTTCCATAAGTGTAAGTCCAGAAATAACTTCTACGAGTTCGTTTTTATCGATTGCCATTATATAAATCCTCCATGGTTATTTTTTATTTTTTAAAATTATTTGTTTAGATTTAGAAGAATTACTCTTCTTTTTTGCTGTATTGATCGAGAATACTTAAAATATCTCTGCCAGCTCCATTGATTACGCCCATAACTTTCTGAGCTGGTGAGTTGATAAGAGACATAAGTTGTGCGAGAACTTCGTCTCTTGAAGGCATTGTTGCAAGATGTCTTACGCCATTTGCATCTAAGTTTTCACCATCGAATCTTCCTGCTTTGATTACTGGAAGTCCATCTGGATTTTCTTTATTCTTTTTGCTTTTTGCAAATTCAACTATAGCTTTTGTTGCAGCGACTGGATCGCCATATCCTAAATATATAGCTGTTGGATGTTCGAGAATTTTGTCAAATCCTTCGATTCCATTTTCTTTGAGAACTTTTGCAATAAGAGTATTTTTTGCAATCTTTAATTCTGCATTTTCTTTTCTTACTGCTCTTCTAAGTTCGGAAATATCCTTTACGCTCAAACCTTTGCCAGTTCCTCTATAATCGACAAAAATGATGACTTCAGCTTTCGCTACTTTCTCTCTGAGTTCATCGAGAATTGCACCCTTTTTTGCCATTAACTCTTTATGTGTGCCTTTCAAAGGTGTGGCCTCCTTTCCCGTTTTCTAAAAAAAGAAAAACTGCCATGCAGAAATACAAGGCAGTTCATTTTATAACAAACTAATGAATCTTTCACCTCGGTGGGAAATATTAAATATGTTTTAAAATAAGCTCCTCTTCAAGGATAAAAACATATACCCACTGTCTGCGGTTGCTAAAATATTATATATAATTGATTTTGTTTTGTCAAGTCTTTTTTGAAATTTTTTTGATTATTCTCTATCTATTCTTTCTCTTCTTCATAGTCATCTTCTATATAGTCATCTTCCATATCGTTAAACAATTTTTCTAATGCTTCTATGTCTTTTTCAATATTTTCTGATAGTCTCAAATATTTCTTCAATATTCTCTCCGATCTGTTGATTAACAGATATTGATTTTTCGATAATTTCAAATTGTTTTTGTATTTCCTCGATTAGTATGGATCGAATTTTTTTAGATTTGTCTTTCAATTTTTTGTAAATACAATATTTTCTATCTGCACGAAGTTTATAGGTTTTGTCATGTTTTTTCTTGCTTTCACTTAAATTTTTTTTTGCATGTTTTTTGTATGTATTAGCTTGTTTTGTTAGTTTATTTGTTTTTTGTATAATGTATCGATATTGTGGTAAAACATTTTTATAATATAATTTCTACATTAAAAGCCTCGCAATGACAAAGTGGCAGTATACAGGCATATATTTGATAGTTTTGACAACTTTTTATTTACTTATTTTTTTTGAATCAACTAGCACAAGGCGTTAACTTAAAGCAGGAATAGGGAAAAAAATTGCAATATTATTTATTGTACTGATTTTATTATAAATACATTGACATAAAAGATTGAAGAGAGGTAGGGGATTTTATGGCTGAAAATATTGTTTCTTCAGGTGGTTGTTCTTGTAAAATTGGACCTGCTGAGTTAAAAAGAATATTAAAGGGAATAGATTTTCCAACAGATGAGAGACTTCTTGTTGGATTGGGAGAACCAGATGATGCAGGTGTATATAAATTGACTGATGATATTGCACTTGTACAGACTGTTGACTTTTTTCCTCCTCCTGTTGACGATCTATTTTTATTCGGTGAAATTGCAGCAACAAATGCACTTAGTGATGTATATGCAATGGGTGGGAAGCCTTTGACAGCATTAAATATTTTTTGTTTTCCAATAGGTAAAATGCCAGAGGAATACGCAACACAGATAATAGCAGGCGGAATGGCAACTTTAAAAAGGGCAGATTGTGCTTCTGTTGGTGGTCATTCTCTCAATGATTCTCCCATAAAATATGGTCTTGCTGTAACTGGAATAATTAATCCAAATAAGATAAAAACAAAAAAAGGAGCTTTGCCAAAAGATAGAATTATCTTGACAAAACCAATAGGAACAGGCATTATTTCAACAGCATTAAAAGCTAAAATGGCTGAGAAAAAAGATGTTGAAGAAATGTTTTTGAGTATGAAGACATTAAATAGGATTGCTTCAGAAAAAATGCAGATATTTGATGTTCACGCTTGCACAGATGTAACAGGGTTTAGTCTTTTAGGTCATCTTTGGGAATGTATAAATGAAACAAATATTTCTGTTCATATTTCTTTAAAATCTGTTCCAATGTTTAATGGTGTTACTGAATATGCTTCTTATGGTTGTATGCCTGTTGGATTGTATAGAAATAAAGCATTTTATGGTCAATATGTAAATTTTGCAGGTGATACTGAAGATTTGAATTTTATGGCATTGTTCGATCCTCAGACATCAGGAGGACTTTTGATGTTTGTAAATCCAAATGATTCAGAAAAAATAGTATCTGAATTAAATGCAAGTGGAATCCCTGCAAAAGATATTGGTTATATTGAAGATTTTCCAGAAGGTGCGAAAATTTTTGTTGAGTAAAGTAAGAGGGAAGAGTGCAAAAAAACTATCGCTCGATAATTTATCAAGCGATAGTTTTTTTGTGTGATTAGATTTTAAATTTCTTTGTAAATTCGAGACCTTGTTTTAAGAGAGAAATCATATTTGATACTTGATCTGCTATTTGTTTATTATTTCTTGCTTTAGATTCTAATTGATTCTCATTTGGATATCTTTTATTTATTTTTTCTATGGTTTTGTTAAAGAACTACAATCTTGAAATACGCCATCACTTGTATAATCTCTCTTCTTTACTACACTGCCAATTTTGTTAACACTACTTGGAATTTTTATTTCTTTTAATGAGTTACAAGATAAAAAAGCACCAGCTTCAATTGTTGTTATGCTATTTGGTATTGTTATTTGTTTTAATGAGTAACAATTACTAAACGCATTTCCTCCGATAATTTCGACTCCTTCAGGTATTGTTATACTTGTTAATGAACTACAACCATTAAACGCATTTGCTCCAATAGTTTTAACACCATCAGGTATTGTTATACTTTTTAATGAATCACATTCTTGAAATAAATCCTCTCCAATTCCTGTAATTTTTATGTATTTTACTTTATATTCTGTTGTATTTCCATTTTGTTGAGGTGCATTATATACACAGATTTCAGGAATATTTATTGAAGTTTTTTGAGCATAGTTAATATCTAATTGCTGAAGTATTTCTTTGGTTAAAATTCCTTCTTCGCAATTTGGCTGAATTGAATTATTTTATGTAGAAACTTTGTTTGAATAATTCCAACCGAGGACTTGTGCAAATGAATTTATTATAAATTCGCTCCAAGTTTCAGATAGCCCTTGGTCTTCAAATTCATCTCTTAGCCTTGCAATTTTTACATTGTCTCTTTCATTTCCAAAAATTTTTGCTAAAATTTTATCTTCTAAAGCTTTGTTTATGATTTTTAGTTCTTTAGGATTATCAGCAGAACAGAGATCTTGTAGATATGCTTTAAATTTTTTGGAATCTGTCAATAGGCTTTTCTCTCTTTGATTGACTATAAATTTTATAGCTTCCTGTACAGTCATTCTTTGTCATTATCCCCATTATCGTCAGTATTTTACAAATTTTTTCCTTCTACAATTTCTTTCTATTTTTTTTGAATCATAATCTTTATACTTTTATTATAAGTTTTATAAGTTTAGAACAAATAAGATTTTTTTAGAGTAAAATTTTTTTTATAAATTTTTTAAAAATGACAGTTTGTGTCTTAGTCTATGATTATAATAGAAAGTATATGAAAAATTTTACAAGGAGGAATTTATTATGATTGTAAATTACTGAGAATATTTTATTATATTCTAAATAAGATGTTCAATAATTCTTTTTTTTTCGAGCATTATAGTTATAATTGCAAGAAATCACTATGTATATCGCACAAAACTTGCTAATTGGTAGTTTACCAACACGCCTTATTTTCGCTAATAAAGGAAATAAAGTAAAGTAAAGGGGTAGAGTATGGGAATAAAATTTAAAAGTTTTGCATTATTTTATGTTTGCCTTTTGGGTTTGTTGATTTTTACGACAGCATGTGGAGGGGGAGGAGGATCAGATTCATCTTCTGGTAGCTCTTCATTCTATTATCCATTTGCACAGCAAAACGAAAATAGCAATAATAGCAGTAATAGTAATAATAGCAGTAATAGTAATAATACTCTTGAGGTATCTAAAAGCCTTGTGTCTGTTTCGGTTGGTTCTATAGATTCTGTAACAGTATCATTGAATGGCAAAGATGTTACAAATAAGGTTACTTATACAGTAGCTGATAAATCTATTGCAACAGTTAATAAAGGTACGATTACTGGAATAGCTGAAGGCACTACAACTGTAACTGTTTCTTATGATAATGCAAAAAATGCTATTTTTGTAGTAAATGTTGGGGAGAATATTCTTGAAGTATCTAAAAGCCTTGTGTCTGTTTGGGTTGGTTCTACAGATTCAGTAACAGTTTCATTAAATGGTGAAACTGTTTCTTCAGGTCTTACTTATACTGTAGCCGATGAATCTATTGCAACAGTT
>JBGUKW010000155.1:0-2135 GCA_045114665.1 Candidatus Xenobia bacterium
ACGAGTTGGTGTCTGTTGTTGAGGCTCTGCCTGCCTGCTTCTGACTTCACCACCACGAGTTGGTGTCTGTTGTTGAGGCTCTGCCTGTCTGCCTCTTACTTCACCGCCACGAGTCTTTCCCCTAGTGAGTGTTTTTAGTTTTTCAAAAGCCTTCGAATATGCCGTTTTAGCCTTATTTTGATTTACAGGTGTATCTGAACTTTGTGAAGCAAAATTAGCTATATTCGCCTTTTTATTCTCACTCATTTTGTTTTCAGAAGCAAAACTTCTATTAATTTGGACATCTTCTTGTTTTTGACTTGTCTCAAAAGTTCTCTTAGCTAGTTCCACTTGAGAAGTATTCGAATTAGAAGTATTTAAATTATTATTTGAAAGAAGGTTACTATAAGACTGAAACAGTCTATTATTCTGAGAAATATTAAAATTTCTCTGATTTGATCTTATAAAATTTTGATTTTTTAAATTATTTTCTTGAGAAATATTTTGTTTTGAAGGAGCTTCTTCTTTCCCTTTAACTGATAAATATCCCTTAAATCCCCTGTCAAGATCGATTCTTGCATTTAATCTAAGGTCTTTATTAAATGATATTTTATCAGATAAAATAGCCTGATTTACACCTGGCTCAGCATTTTGAGTCTGCAAAGAAGGAGGAGTTGGTGATTTTTGAGTAGTCTGCTGAGTTTGGTTTTGCTGTGTTGTAGAAATATTATTAGTACTTCCTGACATAAAACTCATTTTATTCAACAAATTATCTGCCATAATTTCCCCCATTACTTAATATCATTGATACTGAAAATATTTTTTACTTTATCTAACATATTTTTTGCTCCAACTTTATCTTCCAATTCAAGCATTTTTTTAAAACCAACTCCATAAACAGGATCGGCATCTCTTTTTACTGTATTTGCCAAAACATAAGCTCCTATTAAATCAAGATATTTGTATTCAATCCATCTTGCAAAACCTTCTCTAACTATTCTATCTTGTTCTGGAACACATCTCTCAACCTGCCAAGCATGAGTCAATTCATGAGCTAATGTTGCTTCAAAACTATCTTCACTCATACCTTTCATTATGTAAATTTCATGACTTCCATTTCTATATTGATGAAGACCTACTTCAGCTCCCCTATATGTTCCCGAATAAACTTCATCCAGTTCTTCACCTTTTACAAGATAACATTTAACAGGTATTCTGATAAAAATACCAAAATCTTTTGCAAGTGTTGCTTTTACCTTGGGAATCAAAGCCTCCATTTGATTAGGATCGTTTATAATATCTGTTGGTGCAGAAAAAACGACACTTGGAATAAAAGATAAAATAAATACAATTAAAAATAACAAAGTTTTTCTTCTCATAAATTTGCACCCCTATTTATATATTTAAAAGGTTTTTTAGACAAACTGGCATTAAAATATTCCTTTTTATTTGTTACCTCGTCCCCAATCCAACTTGGCAATATTTCAGGAAATTTTATATTATCCTTAGAAATTTCAATTTCGGCTAATATAAGACCTTCATTTAAACCAGAAAACACATCTAAATCCCAATAAAAACCATCGACAAAACAAATATATCGAGTTTTATCTATAATAAAATCAATACACATTTTTTCCAACATATACTTTGCATCATCTATCGGAATTTCATATTCAAATTCAGCACCAACAAAATTACATTTTCTTCCCTTGATTGTTATAAAAGCCTTATCTCCAATTATTCTAACTCTAACACAGCGATCAGGAGCACTTGATAAATAGCCTTGAACAATATTAAAAGAAGATACTACAAAATTTTTCCAATCAGAATTTAAAACAAGATATTTTTTTTCTATTTCAAAAGCCATAATCTTTAAATTTTGGATAATATTATATATATTATATCACAAAAAAACAAGAAAAAAACAAGGTAATAATAATTTTTCAAAAGAATTATTTTTTATCAATAACTTTATATTTAAATAAATAAGGAGGAAAACTTAAGCTCTTAAAAATATAGATAAATATAGTAAAAAGTGTTAAAATATACTCATATAGATTATACAGAGAATAAAGAAATTGCTAAAAGCCTTCAAAACAGAAATTAATCCAACTGAAGAACAAAAAGAAATAATCAATAAAACTATAGGCACTTGT
>JBGUKW010000156.1:0-17876 GCA_045114665.1 Candidatus Xenobia bacterium
CCTAAAGAATAAAAGAATATGCGGAAGTAGCTCAGCGGCTAGAGCATCGCCTTGCCAAGGCGGGGGTCGAGGGTTCGAATCCCTTCTTCCGCTCTTATAAAGCCCCTAAATATAACTAAAATCTTTCTGATTTTTATCATAACTCCAATGTGGGGGAGGGGAATTGCGGAAGTAGCTCAGCGGCTAGAGCATCGCCTTGCCAAGGCGGGGGTCGAGGGTTCGAATCCCTTCTTCCGCTTTTTTTATTTCTCAAAAAATAAAACAGCTAAAATTTTAGGCTGTTTTTTTATTTTAAAAACATGAACAATATTTTTTTAGACAATATAAAAGGTATATTGCAAATAAAATAATTATTTCAAATATTTATTGTAAATGCAGGAAATAAGGTATTAAATTATAGAATTTTACAATTTACAAAAATTTCAGAAAAATAAGTATCACTGAATTAAATGATAGTTTAAAATATACGAGAGGTTTTTGAATCATGAAGTCAGAGATTAAAAAAGGTGAAAAAAGCACCTGCACACTTACTGTAAAAATTGAAGAAGCTGAAATTAAAGAAGCTAATGAAAAGGCTTTAGTTGCAGCAATGAAAACTGTTTCAGTTCCAGGATTTAGAAAAGGAAAAGCTCCAAGAAGACTTGCTGAACAAGCAATAAATCAGGCTGCATTGAGAGCAAGAGTTATGGAAGATTTGATTGAAAGTTCTTACCCAAAGGCAGTTGAAGAAAATAAGATTAGACCTATATCAAGACCTGAAATCAATATAACAAACTACAATTCTGAATTAGAAATAGAATATACAGCAAAAGTTGATATATATCCAGAATTAGAACTTGATGAAGCATCATATAAGCATTTGAAATTAGAAGTTGAAAAAGAAGATATTAAAGAAGCTGCAGTACAAAAAGCTATTGAATTTTTGAGAGAACAAGCAGCTATTTATACTCCAATAGAAGAGGATAGAGGTCTTCAAGAGGGAGATTATGCACTTGTTGATTTTCTATGCACAGTAAAAGGCAAGAAAGTAAAAGAGGGAAGTGTTACAAATTACACAATGCAAGTAATTCCTTCATCTTTTGTACCAGGTTTTACTGATAGCATAATTGGTGTCAAAAAGGGCGAGACAAAAGAATTTGATATAACTTTCCCAGAAGATTATCATTCTGTTCTCAAAGGTAAAAATGCAAAATTCAAATTTACTCTTCATGAGATTCAGACAAAGACGCTTCCTGAATTAGATGATGAATTTGCAAAACAAGTATCAGAATATGATACTTATGAAAAAATGCTTGAAGACATCAACAATAGAATGGATGAAAATGCAAATGCTCGTACATTGAATGATTCTAAAAATGTTGCTGGTGAAAAATTGGCAGAAACAATAAAAGTTGATCTTCCAGAAAGTCTTATTCAGGCAGAATTGAACGGAATTCTTTCAAAAATGGCTCAATCTTATGCAAGACAGGGATTGGATATTTTCAAAAATTTAGATGATGAACAGATTAGAAAAATTGCTGAATCAAGAAGGGCAGAAGCTGAAAAATATTCAGCAGTTCAAGTAATTCTACATTCTATAGCAAAAAAAGAAAATATCACTGTAACTGAGGAAGAAGTCAATACAAAATTGGCAGAAATTTCAGGAGGCAGAGATGTCAGAAAGATGAGAAGAGACCTTATTAAATCTGGCAGAATAGCAGAAGTTGAAGAGGGAATTCTTCTCGATAAGACACTTGAATTTGTTGTAGAAAATGCAGATATAACATATAAAGTTGTCGATGTAAAAGAAGAAGAAGTAACAACAGATATAGCAAAAGAAACAGCAGAAGCAGAAGCAAAAATGGCTATTGAATCAGAAGAAGTACCTGTTGAAGAAGTAAAAACTGAAGAAGTACCAGCTGAAGAGTCAAAAGCAGAATAAGCATATACAAAAATGGAGGTATAACATAACATGATACCTGATATGAGAATGCAACATCTTATTCCGATGGTTGTTGAACAGACATCAAGAGGCGAGCGTTCCTATGATATTTATTCAAGACTTCTAAAAAATAGAATCATATTTCTTGGTGATGAAATAGAAGATTCACTTGCAAATTTGATTATAGCTCAACTTCTTTTTTTAGAGCAGGAAGATCCAGATAAGGATATAGATTTATATATAAATAGTCCTGGTGGTTCTGTTACTGCAGGAATGGCAATATATGATTGTATGCAACTAATAAAACCAGATGTTTCTACAATCTGTATAGGAATGGCTGCAAGTGCAGCAGCTCTTCTTCTTTGCTCTGGAGCAAAGGGAAAAAGATTCTCACTTCCTTATTCGAGGATATTGATTCATCAGCCATGGATTAAGAGTATTGGTGGACAGGCAACAGATGTCGATATTCATGCACGAGAGATTATAAAAACAAAGGAAACTTTGAATAATATAATTGCTGTCAATACTGGACAGCCTCTTGAAAAAGTGAAAAGAGATACTGAAAGAGATTATTATATGTCGGCAACTGAAGCTGTGGAATATGGCTTAATAGATAAAGTGATAACAAAAGAAACACGTTAGGAATATGCAAAAATATCCGCATTTCTTAAAAAAAAAAATGCGGATATTTTTACAATGTGCCGAAAAAGGAGCGTCATGTATCTTTACGGAGATAATAACGGCAGTAAAAAATGTTCTTTCTGTGGAAAGAGCGAAGAACAAGTAGATAAAATTCTTCCAGGAGCAACTGCTTCTATTTGTAATGAGTGTATAGAACTTTGTAATTCTATTCTTGATGAAGAATTGAGTTTTGATAGTAAGAGAATAAATGATGGTATATCTCTTAGAAAACCAAAAGAGATTACAGAAATTTTAGATCAATATATAATAGGTCAAGAGAAAGCTAAAAAAGCACTTGCAGTTTCTGTTTATAATCACTATAAAAGAATAGAATCAAATGAAAAAATTTCAAAAGCTCAATCTCGCAAAAGGAATAAAAAAGATATTGATAAAACTGTAGAAGATGTTGAAATTCAAAAAAGCAATATTCTTTTAATTGGTCCAACTGGAAGTGGTAAAACATACCTTGCACAATGTTTAGCAAAAATATTAAATGTACCATTAGCTATAGCTGATGCTACATCTTTAACAGAAGCTGGTTATGTTGGAGAAGATGTTGAAAATATACTTTTGAAATTGATTCAAAGTGCAGATTATGACATGAAAAAAGCAGAACATGGAATAATCTATATAGATGAAATAGATAAAATTTCAAGAAAAAGTGAAAATCCTTCAATAACAAGAGATGTTTCAGGTGAAGGTGTTCAGCAGGCTCTTTTAAAAATACTTGAAGGCACTAAAGCAAATGTTCCACCACAAGGTGGAAGGAAGCATCCACATCAAGAATATTTGCAAATAGATACAACAGATATTTTGTTTATCTGTGGAGGAGCTTTTGAAGGTATTGATAAAGTTATTGAAGAGAGAGTAAAAGAGCAGGCTATTGGGTTTAGGGCTGATATTAAGACAAAAAAAGAAAAAGAAGATGAGAACATACTTGAAAAAGTTATGCCAGATGATCTAATGAAATTTGGTTTAATTCCAGAGTTGATTGGTCGTCTTCCTGTCGCAGTTCCACTTCATGCTTTGACTGAAAAAATGCTTGAAAAAATTTTAGTAGAGCCTAAAAATGCAATAGTAAAGCAGTTTAGGAAGATGTTATCTTTTGAAAATGTCGAATTAGAGATAACCGATGAGGCTATTAAAGCTATTGCAAAAGAAGCATATAAGAGAAAAACAGGGGCAAGAGCTTTGAGAAGCATAATGGAGGATTTCATGATTGATATTATGTATGAAGTTCCCTCTATGGAAAATGTTAAAAAGTGTATTATAACAGAAGAAGTTATAAAAGAACATAAAAAGCCCACAATAGAGTTTAATAGTGAAAAATAATATTAAAACTGTCGCATAATTATATATGTGGCAGTTTTTTTTACAGAAATGCACCATAATGCCCCTAAATTTATTTATGTTAATGTGTCAAATGTTGTATTTCTGTTAACAATATTAGTGAAGGGAGATATTATGTTCTTGACGAATAGAAACAAGATATGTTTAAATGATTTTATTTGGAGCTGTATAGATTTTGTTTATTAATGTTCTTGCTGTATTTATTATTCTTGTATTTATTATAGCAAAATATACTAATATAACTGTAATTTCTGATCTTTCTTTGTTTTTTTTATTTTTATTAATACCTGTATATATATTAAAAGATGCTCGATTAAAAAAACTTGAAGCAGAACAAAGATTTATTTCTAGATATAAAATTCCTGAAATTTTTAAAGATATAATAACTGCAAAGCCTAAAAATATAAAAGAATCTTATGAAGCAATAGATCGTTTGGCAAATAATATTGACAGTCTCCAAAAATATGATGAGGATTCAATTAGTAAATTAAATGAAAGATTGATACTTGTTCAAGATAAATTTATTGAAAAGTACAATGAAGTTAATCAACTTTACGAGAAATATTTAGCTGAAACTGAAAAAAATAAAGAATTATATAAATTTTCAGAACTTATTTCAGGAACAAAAGATTTAAATAAGGTCTATGAATTTACAGCTCAAAAACTTTTTGAAGATTTTACATGTAGATGTGCTTTTGTTTTAAGTATAGAAAATAAGGTTTTTAAGTTAAAAGTTAATAAGGGAACAATAAGTGATGAAACTGTTAGAAATTTAGAAATTTCTGATATTTTAGCACCTGTTTTAAATGAAGGAAAAACTGTGATACTCCGCAGAGAATATTTTGAAAGACTCAATTATATGATAGGCAATGTGAAAGAACCTATATATAATTTGATCTGTGTTCCACTTATTACGAAAAATGATTCAAGAGCATTTGGAGCTATAGGTATAATAAACAACATCAATGGAAATGATTTTTCAGAAGATTATGAAGAACTTATAAATTTAATTGCAATAGAAGTTGCTATTTCAATAAAAAATATTGTCTATGTTTCACAGCTTGAAGTAAGTTATGAAGAAACGATGACTTGTCTTGCACAGGCACTTGAAGGAAGAGATAAATATACACATGGTCATGTTGACAGAGTAAGAGATCTTTCCGTAAAACTTGCAACAAAAATGGGACTTCCAAAAGAAGAAATAAAAATGATAAAACGAGCTGCAACATTACATGATGTCGGCAAGATTGCAACTCCTGACAGTATTTTACATAAACAGGATAAATTGACACCTGAAGAATGGGAAATAATGAGAATGCATCCAGAGATGTCTGCAAAAATACTCGAACCGATAAGCAGTTTACCAAGAGAAGTTATAGCAATGGTTAGAGCTCATCATGAGAGGTGGGACGGAAATGGTTATCCACATAAACTTTCACGAAATGCAATTCCAAGAGGGGCTCAGATAATATCTGTGGCAGATGCGTTTGATGCATTAACTACAGATAGACCTTATAGAAAAGGGTTAAGTTATGAGTCAGCTCTTTCTAAACTAAAAAGAGAGGCTATTGGAACTCAGTTCGATCCTGAAGTAATAAGTGTATTTTTAGTAATGATGTATGATGAATTGGTTAAAATAAGAAAGAGAAAAGTAAAAAATGAAAGCGAAGAATTTCCCATTGTTGATGGGATAATAAAAATGGAATAGTTAGGGTAAAAAATCATGAGTAATATTGAACTTGAAAAAAATTATAATTATAAAGAAGCAGAAAAAAAATGGTATGAATATTGGATTTCAAATAAATTGTTTTCAGCAACTTCTGATTCAAATAAACCACCTTTTGCGATAGTAATTCCTCCTCCAAATGTAACTGGAGAACTTCACATGGGACATGCAATGGATCACACTCTTCAGGACATCATCATAAGAGGAAGAAGAATGATGGGATTTGAGGCTGTATGGATTCCTGGAACAGACCATGCAGGTATTGCAACTCAAAAGAAGGTTGAAGATAAAATCAGAAAAGAAGGACAGACAAGATATACTTTAGGTAGAGATGAATTCATAAAAAAAGTATGGGAATGGAAAAATCAATATGGAAGCCAAATCATAGAGCAGTGCAAGAGATTAGGTGATTCTTGTGATTGGGATAGATTGAGATTCACCATGGACGAAGGCTGTTCAAGAGCTGTTAAAGAGGCTTTTTACAGACTTTACAAAAAAGGAATCATCTACAAAGGTCGCAGACTTATAAACTGGTGTCCAAGATGTCGTACAGCTCTTTCAGACCTTGAAGTAAATCACAAAAATTCAAAATCAAAATTGTACTATTTGAAATACAATTTTAAAGACCAAAAGGGTTGTATAACAATAGCAACAACAAGACCAGAGACTATACTTGCTGATTCAGCTATATGTGTTCACCCTGAAGACGAAAGATATAAAGAGCTTATTGGAAAGGAAGTTATAATTCCTATTGCAAATAGACCAATTCCTGTAATTGCAGATGATGTTGTTGAAAGAGATTTTGGAACAGGTGCTTTAAAAATTACTCCTGCCCATGATCCAACAGATTATGAAGTTGGAAAAAGACACAATTTACCAACTTATATTGTTATTGATGAAAAGGGTTGCATGAACGAAGAAGCAGGAGTTTATGCAGGACTTGACAGATTTGAATGCAGAGAAAAGATAGCAGAAGACCTTGAAAAAGCAGGTCTAATGGAAAAAGTAGAAGATTACACAAATGCTGTAGGTGTTTGTTATCGTTGTGATACAGTTACAGAACCTTATCTCTCTTGGCAGTGGTTTGCAAAAATGGATGATTTAGCCAAAAAAGCTCTTGAAGCTGAAAAAGAGGGAAAAGTTAAATTTACTCACCCACGATATGCAAATACATATAGAACATGGCTTGAAAATATAAAAGATTGGTGTATTTCAAGACAGCTTTGGTGGGGACATAGAATTCCTGTTTGGACTTGTGAAGATTGTGGTCATATCGACTCGTATCTTGAGGAACCGAAAAAATGCCCAAAATGTTCAAGTGAACATTTAAAACAGGAAGATGATGTCCTTGATACTTGGTTTTCATCAGGACTTTGGCCACTTGAAACACTCGGTTGGCCTGATAAAACAAAAGATCTCGAATTTTTCTATCCAACAAAAGTCTTGATTACTGCAAGGGATATTATTTTCCTTTGGGTTGCAAGAATGATAATGTTTGGACTTGAATTTGAGGGCAAAGTTCCTTTTGAAGATGTACATGTCCATGCCACATTGATGGATAAGAGCGGAAAGAGAATGAGCAAATCACTTGGAACTGGAATTGATCCACTCGTTCTCATTGACAAATATGGTGCAGACGCTCTAAGATTTGCACTTGCTCAGATGACAGGTCAAGGACAGGATATTAAATTTCCAGTTGACTATAAAAAGGGAACAAAAGAGATAGAAAGAGCAGAGAGAGTAGAGACTGCAAGAAATTTTGCCAACAAAGTTTGGAACGCAACAAGATTTTGTTTGAGCAATATTCCTTCAGATATAGAGATAAAAGAACTCGATTTTTCAGAAATGACAGACATTGATAAATGGATTTTGTCAAGATTAAACAGAGTTTGTATGACAACTAAAAAATCTTATGATACTTATTCATTTGATGTAATGGCAGATGAATTACTTGAATTCTTCTGGTATGATTTCTGTGATAAATATATAGAAACAGTAAAGCCTATAAT
Organism: Candidatus Xenobia bacterium; assembly: GCA_045114665.1. GTDB lineage: Bacteria > Vulcanimicrobiota > CADAWZ01 > CADAWZ01 > CADAWZ01 > CADAWZ01. The sequence continues at coordinate 7,688 of JBGUKW010000156.1, forward strand.
TTCATCTGAAAATGGAAGTCAAACTGTTCAAGCACAGATTTTGTTACATGTTTTGAACAATTTTGTCCGTCTCCTTCATCCAATAATGCCTTTCATTACAGAGGAACTTTGGCATTTGCTTCCAAAGACAAATACAGAAGATTCAATAATGAGAGCAGAATATCCACAATATGATGAAAAATTTGATTTTGTAAATGAAGAAAAAATTGCAGAAATCGTTTTTGAAACTGTTCGTGGAATAAGAAGTTTGAGAAGTGATGCAGGCATTGCTCCAAAGAAGATTGTAAAAATATATGTTTCGACAAAAGATGAAAACTATTTGGAAGTTGTCAAAAAATATGCTGAGACAATAAAGATTCTTGCAGGTGCTGAAATTATAATATCTTCTGAAGACAATGTTGCTAAGGCTCTTGTATATATGTATGGAGTAAATCAAATTTTGTTATCTGCAGAGGAAATAGACAATCTTGAAAAACAGATTGCCGATATGGAGAGAGAAGTAGGCAAAATAGCAAAATTGGTTGAATCCCTCAATAAAAAATTGTCAAACAAGGCTTTTATTGAGAATGCAGATCAAACAATAATAGAAAATGAAAAAGCAAGACTTGCCGAAGCACAAGTCAAAGAAGCTAAATTGACTGAGCAGATAAAAATATTAAAATCATAGCTGATTTCCGTATTTGGAAGGAATATTTAATTTTGAAAAAGACAATTTTATTATTTACTGCTATGTTTCTGCTGTTATCGCCTAATGTTTTGGCAAATACAGCAGAAACAAATGCAGTTAATGTAAAAATAAGTGAAAACATAGACTCTGAAGAGAAGAAATCTGAAGAAAATATAGATTCTGACGAGGAAAATTTTCAGAACAAGACAGAATTAAATTCTGAAGATAAGAAAGAGTTGGATTTTGACAAGAAGAAATCTGAAGATAAGAAGACAGAGCTTAAAGATGAATCTCCAGAAAAGCTCTTGATGTTAGACCTTGAAAAGAAAATTGGAAAATATGGTTCTAACAGAAAAGACTTATATAATTACTATAAACTTGCGATGATTTGTGGAGAATATGAAAAAGCAGACCACGCTCTTTCAAGATTATGTAATCTTGAAAAAAATAATTCTTCCTTGATGTCAGATAGGATTGCTCTTCTCAGAATTATGAAAAAATATGATGAAGCAGAAGCACTTGGAAAACAACTTGAATTTATGGATTCATCTTATGTTCCAGGTTTGATTAATTATGCTTTGGTATGTTCTGATATTGGTAAATATGATGAAGCAATGAGACTTTTAAATGTAGCTGATTTATTACAACCTGATGATATCAAAATAAAATTAAATAAGGCAAGAGTTGAATCAGCCTGTGGTAATACAAAAAAGGCAAAAAAACTTTTGAATGATATTTTAATTGAATCTCCAAAATATGCAAAAGCAATAAATAATGAAGGGGTATTAAAATACAATTCAGGTGAAAAAGAAGGCGGAGAAATTTCATTTAATGAAGCTGAAGAAGTTTCAAAAAATTCAGATTTTTCAGCTGAAGTAAATAAAGCTATTGCTATGTTGAATAGAGGTCTATATGAGAAGGCGTATAGAAAATTGTATTCTGCAGAAGAAAAAAATGCAAATTCATTTCTTTTGAAAAAGACGATGGCTATTGCTTTAATGTATTTAGGCAGATATTCAGAGGCCTATGACAAGGCACTTGAAGCCACAAAATTACCTAATGGAAAAACAGTTGAAATATTAAATATACTTGGTGCTTCTAAATATATGAGTGAAGAATATGATGAAGCAGAAGAATGGTTCGTACAAGCATTATTATTAGATCCAGATAATGCTGAATCTAATAATAATCTTGCACTTTGTTTTAAGAAAAAAGCTCTTTTTACAAAAGCTGAATTATTTTTAAATGAAGCGATAAAAAAAGAACCACATAATGCAAATTTTTACTATAATTTAGCTACTGTTTATGAAGGACATGGTAGAAATAAAGATGCTATTGATTCCTATAAAAAATATCTTGAATTATCACCAGATACAAAAGATAGAAAAGCAGTAAAAGTTAGAATAGAAAATCTCGAAATGAGAGATAAACCAAATCCAAAAATTAAAGAAAGATAAAAAAAACGGAGGGCATAATGGAATTTAGGGTTCCTGCCCCAGACGGCAGAATGGAAGAGGGACAGCCAATTCTTGTTCTTCCTGACAACACTGTTTTGCGAGGTTATAGGATAAGTTATATGACCTGTGGTGGAATGAGTGTTGTATATAAGGGATTTAAGGAAGGCAAAAAATATGTAATAAAAGAAGTTTCTTCTACAGATTCAAGAAATGTAATGTCTCTTATACAAGAGAAAGCTGTCTTGGAAAGACTTGATCATCCTGGAATAGTACAAGTTATAGAATTATTTGATGAAAATGGATATTATTACATGGTTACAGAATTCATCGATGGTGTAACTGTTGACAGAAGACTTCCACCAGGAGAAAATGATTTTTTATCAGAAACAGTCGTTAGAGATTGGGCCTATCAATTATTTGATATATTTGAATATTTACATAATCAAACTCCACCAGTTATATATAGGGATTTGAAACCTAAAAATATAATGATTGATAAAGAAGGGCATTTAAAGTTAATAGATTTTGGAATTGCCCGAACTTATAAAAAGGGAAGACATCAGGATACAGAACACATGGGCTCTATGGTAACAGCTTCTCCTGAGCATTATGGAGCTCAGACTGATGCAAGATCTGATATATATACAATAGGTGCAACACTTCATTATATTTTGACAAATGGTAAAACAATGGAATGTAATGCTTTTGATATTCCATCTGTAAAAGTTTTCAATAAAAATGTTACAGACCAATTTGCAAAAGTAATTGAAAAGGCTCTTATGATACAGCCTAATGACAGATTTCAGACTGTGGCTGAAATGAGAGATGCACTTAAAGGTTTATATTTGGCTTCTCCTCCTGTTTCATCATTAAAAATTGAGCCTGCAAGAAGTAATAAGGTAATTGAGCCAGCTCCTTTGAATTTAGACCTTAATAAAAAGGGTTTTACCCCTAATATAAAAAGAATAGATTTAAAAGAGAATGATGCAGAAGTAAAAATACAAAATGCTCATGAGGCTTTGAGAGGAATACAGGAAATGCAGGGGATGATAGATACTTTTCCTGCAAAATCTTCAAGTTCAAAATCAGGTAAATCTTCTCGTAAAGAGGATGTACAGAAAAGTATAAATACGATTTTGACCATATTTTTAAGTATAATAGGAGGGATGTTAATAGCAGGTGCTATTGTCCATTTTTTCCTTTGGAAACCAATTCCTTCAGTTATTCCTTGGACAGAAGCTAAAAAATATGATGGCAAAGAAATAGCTGTTGAGGGAGAAGTTAGAGAAGTTTATAAAACCTCTAAAGATAATATTTATTTGTATTTTAATGAGAAAAGGTCGGATTCATTTAGAATAGGCATATTTTCTGAAAATTTTTCAAAATTTCATTGTACAAGACAACCTAAAGAATATTTTGAGAATGAATATTTGAATAGAATTGTTAGAATGAAAGGTAAAATTAGGATTGAACAGGTAGCAAATGATTCAATTCCGACGATGTTTGCAGAAAAACCTGAAGATATTATTGTATTACAAACTCCACCTGGGAAAAGAAAGTAATTATGAAAAATTATAGATTTATAGATTCTTTAAAAGAAAAGATGACACTTGTTGTTAGTCTTACTGAAAATAATTTGCAATGGGCTAAAAGTATTGAATCAGCGGGAGCTCATTCAGTTAAAGTCCATATAAATGTATTATCACATCGTGCCTCAAAAACACATTTTAAATCTTGGGAAGAAGAAAAAGAGAATATAAAGGAAATTCCAAAGGCACTTTCCATTCCTGTTGGTATTGTACCAGGGGCTGAAGTTACTGCTTCACTTGAAGAAATGGAAGAAATAAAAAAATGTGGATTTGACTATTTAGATATTTTTTCACACCATATGCCCCCAGCTTATCTCGAAATAGAGGGAATGTTAAAAAGTGTTGCATTGGATAATCACTATCCATTGGAATATGCCCCCATCATAGAAAAATTGGGAGCAGATATGATTGAAGCCTCAATCATTCCACCAGAGGAATATGGACAACCACTTACAGTCAAAGATATTTCTTTTTATCAAAAATTAATATCATCTGTTTCAATACCTGTTTTTATTCCAACTCAAAGAAAAATTCAGCCAAATCAAGTCAAATATTTGAGAATGGTTGGAGCTTCTGGAATTGCAATAGGTGCTGTTGTAACATCAAAAAATATAGATAATATTTTGAGAACAACAGAAGAATTTAGAAAAGAAATAGATAAATTATAAAAAATCAAGGGGCTGTGAAAAAAGTAAATAGTTTGTTATCTACTTTCACAACTTTTTGGGTGTAATACACTCATTAGTTCTTTTTTTTTCCGCATATATAGTTCTAATTGCAAGAAATTACTATGGAAAAAAAATATCGTTCGTTGCATTACATCGCACAAAAATTGCTCATTTAGAGTTTTTTCACAGCTCCATATTTTAAGGTTAAAATTTTTATGATAAAAATTTGTTCGTCAATAGGATTTTGTTTTGGTGTTAAAAGAGCAGTTGAGAAAGCTGAAAATATAAAGAAAGAAAATCCAAATTTGAATTGTTATACTTTGGGCTCACTTGTTCATAATGAAAAAGTTGTAAAATCTCTTGAAGAAAAGGGAATAATTTGTATAAATAATCTTGATGAAGCTGAAAATGGTTTTTTGATAATTCGTTCTCATGGAGTAAATCCAAAGATTATTGATGAAGCAAAAAATATGGGATTTGAAGTAATTGATTCAACTTGTCCTTTTGTAAAAAAGATTCACAATATTGTAAATGATTTGAGAGAAAAGAAAATACCTGTCGTTATAATAGGCAAAGAAGAACATCCTGAAATTCAAGGAATTATTGGTTATGCAGGTGATAATTGTTTTGTAATAAATTCTGTTGATGAAGTTGATAGTTTGCCAATTTTAAATGAAGCAGGTGTTGTTGTACAGACTACAAAAATAAAGTCCGAATATATTTCTATTGTAACAGAACTTGTTAAAAAAATTAGAGTTCTGCATATTTATAATACAATATGTTCAGAAACAATAAAAAGACAACTTGATTCTTATAATTTGGCAAAAGAATCAGATATAGTATTTGTTGTTGGTGGTAAACACAGTTCAAATACAGCTAAACTATTTGAAATATCCAAAAAAGTATGTTCAAAAACTTATAAAATTGAAGATTCTTCAGAATTAGATGTCAATGTTTTGCAGAATATAAAAAAAGATTCTGTCATTGGTCTTATATCTGGGGCTTCCACACCTATTGAAGAAATTTTTGATATAAGGGATAAAATAAAAATAGAAAAAAACAGCGTTGGTTGAATTTTCATTTTTCAATACGCTGTTTTTCACTAATAGCTAATTATTTTTGAGTTGTTCTATTATAAGAGCCTTTTTAAAATAGGATTCTGCCTCTTCTTCTTTGCCCATTTTGTACAATATTTCCCCTTTTACCTCATAACATTCTGCACTATTAGGTGATATTGATATAGTTTTTTCTATGATCTCAATAGCTTTTTCTAATTTTTCATTTTTTAAATATAAATTTGAAAGTGTTATTAAAACAGGAATGTGTTTTTCATTCATTGAAAGTGCTTTTAACAATAATTGTTCAGAAATAGAAAAATCATTGTTTATGATCGCCATATCGAGAAGGATCCCAGGAAATTGTTGATTTTCTTTTATGTTTAGATTGTTTATTATGTTTTCTGCTGTTTCGTCATCTTCTAAATATGAATACATTTTTGCCAAAAGAAAATCAAACATTATATCATTGGGGTATAATTCTTTGGCTTTTTTTATTATTTTATTAAATTTATAGGGATTTTCTTTTGATAAAAAAAATGTAGCAGATACATATAATATATCTTTATAATAGTTATATTTTTCTCTGCATTCTTTCATGAGTTTATCAGCTACTTCGATATTTCCCATTTTTTCTAATATTTCTGCTTTAAAATGTGAAATTAAATAGTTCTCATTTTTAAATATATTGAAAATATCCAGTGCTTCTTTTAAATCCTCATTTGAAAATAAAAACATTCCTTTTATAATTTTAGTTAATTCTTCTTTATTAAAATTATTTATGTCAGGAATATTTGCATTTTCGGAAATTTCTTTTCTAAATATAAGAGATTTGCCGAGTTTCAAATATTGTTGACACTTTTCTTTTGATATATTTTTAAATATTTTATTGTCATCTAAATAGAATTCGTAATTTTCGAGATAAAATTCATAAGAGTCGTCATTTAGTAAAATATCTGATGAATTATTTGATAAAAAGAATGCAACTTCAAACAGCATATTTTCAAATAGGTCAGATGTTGCTTTTGAATTGTTAAGAGTTTCACATTTAAAAATTTCTCTGTCATTGTAATATAATGCAAATCCATTTTTTGTTTGTTTATTGTCATAAAAGAAATCAATATTTGGCATTGTAAAACCTTTTGTGAGTTGAAGATAATACAATATACAATCAATTTGTTTCTTTAAATTTATATGTTTTATATAAGATGATCTCAGTTGTTCAAAAAAAACTCTTCCAAGACCAAGACTAATTTGGCACATTGTTTTCTCCGATTTTAGAAAATATTTCTGAATTTATATAGAGTTTGTACTCCTTTTCCCTTGCTTATGAATATTTCTTCATTTGGATCATATAAGTAATTGAAAAACATTTTGCTTTCATTGTTTGTATCGCATATTTCTACTATTCCAAATATTGTGAGTTTAGTTCCTTTCTCTGTTTTAATATCACCATTTAATGAAACTATATCTGCAAATAATATTATTTCATTTTTTAGTGGACGTCCTTTTTCTGTTATTTTTGTTTTTAATTTTATTGTTGGAATTATTTTTGTTCTATAACTATATAATTCTTCAGAATCATTTTCTGGGTAATTTTGTGATTCTTCATCATCTTGAATTACTGAGTTTAATTCAATTAGTGATAATGCGTATAATTTGATTTCTTCTTCTGTTAATTTTAGATTACTTCTTTTTAAAGCAGTTACAAGATCGATGTTTTCACCATCTAATGTTGCTTTTGTTGCTAATAACTTTTTAGTTATTGCAGAGATATTTTTTGTCGTCAATATATTTGCTTTTTCTGACTGTATAAAATTATGCCACAATTCTTCTCTATATTTTTCATATCCAACAAATATTGAATCTGGGGTTGGTGGTAGGACAATTATATTTTTTTCTGCTACTATCATTGGATAATATTTTTTAGTTTTCAAATAATAAGAAGTTCCTATTGTTATTTCCCCAGCTGAATATATCATTCCATCACCAACAATTTCACCATTTATTATACATTTTTTACCATTTACAAAAAGTCTTGAATTGTTAATAGATACTTTTAATGTATTGTTTTTGGGTATTATTTCATCATTTACATAATCAGCTTCACTTATTATTAAATTTCCATTACAAATTAAAGAACCTATTTTTATTTCATTGTTTTTATCATTATATTCAAAAATTTTTTTGTTAGAAAATATTACTGCATTTGATTTGTTTGATACAATATTTCCATTATTATCTATTTTTAGATTTTTTTCTGGAACAAAAAATATTTTGCCATTTATTAAAAAATAAGCACCTGAATTGATTTTTTGACCAATTTGTTTATTTTTTAGATTTTTTGTATTTACATTTATTGTATTTCCTATATTGTGTTCATCTTCAACATATGATATATTTGAGTATAAAAAAGAATTTTGTTTCAAAGAAGCATAATTTTTTGTGACATTTGGAAGATTGTGTTCTGAAATATTTGATGTAAAAATAGATGATTCAGCAGTCATTCCATATTGTAATTTGCTTTTTTTATTGTTTTGAACATAATTATTCATTTTTGTCTTTTCTAAATATGATTCTAAATATTTTACACAATCTCCAGACCTTCCCTCTACTACAAGATATGCTGTTCCAGGTGATATTTTTGTTTTTTGACCATTTATTTCTCTTGCAACATAGCTATCGTTTAATAATTCAAATGTGTATCCATATCTATCTGAAGGAAAATTGTTGCAAGATAAATATTTTATAGGAGGCAATTTATCTTTATGATCGTCATCTATTGGTCTATTGGGAGCTGATGTAGAGTCACAAAAACCTGCTCTAAAATATGTTTTTTGACTATTTTTTTCTGTAAGCGTTCCTTTTATCCATCTGTTTTCATAATCTATTGTTATTGTTATTTCTTCTGAATTTTTTGAAGATGTAAATATTGTTTTTTTATTGACAGAACCTTTGTCATTGTGTTTCTGATGATACATAAAATCGGCATTTTGATAGAAAATAGACCTTATATATTCTGTTCCAGATTCAGCCATATATTGAGCTCGTGCGATACTGTTATATGTTCGGCTTATTTTCATATTTGAATATGCCGATATTGCAAGCATAATTCCAGTCATTATAATGACTGTAAGTAATAACATTGTAGAAACTAAAACTATGCCTTTTTTATTATTTTGTTTTTTCATCTTTTTTCCCAATTATTCACTAACTTTAAATAATATTATATTATACTATTTTTTAAAATTTTATCAAATTTTTTTTTGAAAATTTAATTATGAAAAAATTCACTTTTAACAGGATTTTTTTTTTGTTATATTGAATTTTTTTAAACTATTGCCTTTTTAAAAATAATCTTTTCAAGATTTATAAGGAGGAAAATTAAGTTTTTAAAAATATAGAGAAATATACTGAAATATTTATATTTAAATATATTCTTAAAATTTAAAGAAAGGAGAAACTACTCAAAAAAAAACATACCGAAGGCTTTTATTCGGGAATTTACGACTGTGGAGTGTAAAATAATTTGTGAGTAGTAGATACTTGTATCTACCAAAGCATACACATAATACTTTTTAAAAAAAAAGAAAGAAGCAGTAAGAAATATCCGTGAGGATTTCAATTTCTCGATGTGAGTATATTTAATCACATTTTGAGTAGCAAAAATGATGAAGATATATAAACAGAATTTTGAAAATAAAATTTCAACAGTAAAAATAGGAAAAGAAAATATTGTAAATATAGGTGGAGACTCTAATCTTCCTTTTTATGATAAAGAAAATTTTAATCCAAATGTAGCCATAGGTTTTGAGATATTGGATAAAGCCCCTATCAATAGATTGGAATGGTCAGAGAAAGATTTTAAAAGTGTTTGGAATAATACTGGAGATTGGGCTTTAAAATGCAAAAATGATTTTGGGGCTGAAATAATATGTCTCTACTTGCTTTCTTCTAAATTAGATGAGGGGGCAACTGATGAAAAGCATGCAATAGAGGCTATAAAATCTGTTTTGGACAAAACTAATTTGCCATTAATTGTAAGAGGTTCTGGAAATGCAGATGTTGATAATAAAATTTTGCCTGTAGTATGTAGAGAATTTAAAGGTGAAAATTTAGTTATTGCCTCTGTTATTTTGGAAAATTATAGAGAGATAGCTCTTTCTGCACTTGAAAATGGTCATTGTATTGTTGCAGAATCACCAATAGATATAAATATTGCTAAACAATTAAATATAATTTTAAAGGATTTGGGTTTTTCACAAGAGAAAATTTTATGTGATCCGACAACTGGTGCTGTTGGATATGGATTAGAATATTGTTGTTCTATAATGGAGCGTGCGAGATTGGCTTCTTTAAATGGGGATGTCGATCTTTCAGCTCCTTTTATCAATTTTGTTGGGTCTGAAAGTTGGAGAGGAAAAGAAGCAGAGGAAATTGGATCACTTTGGGAATCAATGACAGCTCAAAGTTGCATTTTGTCAGGAAGTTCTATTGCTGTTATGAGAGATTACAGAGCAGTTGAAATTTTGAAAGAATCTATATTGAAATAAAATAGCAATAGGTAAGTGCCCCAAATAATGGGACAAGGAGTAAAGTTAAGTAATTAAAATTATTGACAAATATAATAAAAAGTGTTTAAATATGCTCATAGAGGTATATTATAAACAAATTAAATATTACAAATTATAAACCTAAAGATTTTGCTGAATTATTAGGTATTTCTGTAAAAACATTACAAAGATGGGATAGA
>JBGUKW010000157.1:0-13751 GCA_045114665.1 Candidatus Xenobia bacterium
AACTCGTAAGACCTCTAATTTAAAATAGAGGCAAGGTTCGTTAATATCCCAGAATCCCCTAAATTTATTTATGGGGAGTATGTCAAATAAAATGGTGTGAAAAAGATGTATGCTTATGTAATTAATGAAAGAGATATGGCTGGAAATGAAGATCAGGCAGCCTTTGAACTTTTACCACTTTTGACAAAAGGTGAAAAAGTCATATTTATTTTATCTGAAGAGATACCGACATCACAGATGTTTTCTGTGATGAGAAAAATTGGTGTTGATAAAAATTATCTTTATGGTAAAGATGTAAAAATGCTTTCTTATTCTCGACAAATTGCAAAAAGTGTTTCTCTATGCTCTATTCTTGAAAAAGCTAAATTTAAACCTGTTTTTTGTCAAGCTTTTTATCACGAAGGTAAATTTACAGGAAAAACAGATACTGTTGAAGTTTTTGCAAATAGGGGAGAGATCGAAGAATTACTTTCAGAAAATAATCTTTTGATATTGATTCCTTGTGCATTGCCTTCAAATGTTTTGACAAAAGAAACAAAAGATGATAGTTATTTTAAGATAGATTTAGAAACTAAATTAAATTCTGTTGAAATAGTAAATAATCGTTCTTCATTTTCTGTATTTTTTGAGGAAGATTCAAATGGTGATATTTTAAATCTTCTTGATAATATTAAATCTGTTGGTATAAGCCTTGACATGATCAATATTTGTTATGATGAACTTCATTTTATATCGGAAAATTCTTCAGCTGATAAAGTTGAGAAAATTGTTTCTGATTTAGGTTTTAAATATTCAAGAAATGATGAATGTGCAAAAGTGATGTTTTTAGGAGTTGGAATAAAAGGTGTCCCTGGTATTATGGATAAGATTTTTGAAGTCTTTGACTCTGTAAAAGTTGATATAATGAGGACAACAGATTCCCATACGACTATATCTTGCCTTATAAATGCAAATAAAATAGAAAAAATAAAAGAATCGACCATTAAAATTTTGAAAATTCCAGAAGAAAATATTATTGAAAATTAGATATATCTTAGAATGAAAAAGTGAAAATCTCGAAATTTATAAATTTCGAGATTTTTTTTGTCATAAAAGGGGAAAAAAAATAAGAATAGAATATATTTAAAACAATGTTTTAAATATAATTTGAAAATTATTTGAGTTTACATTATGGAAAATGGAAATGAAACTAAATCAAAAATAATTGATGCAACAGTCGAGATTTTAAAAAATGGAGTTGATAAAATAACTGTTAGGATGATTACTGATTCTGCAGGTGTAAATGTTTCTGCAATTAACTATCATTTTGGTTCATTGTATAATCTTTTAGCTATTGCTGGGGAAAAATTATTTAAAAAAATACAATGTGTTTTTGATATTTTAGATGATTTAAATATAACTCCTGAAATTCGATTGAAAAAATTTTTAATTGAATATGCTTTTTATGCTAAAAAGTTGAAAAAAATAATTTTACATACTTTTGAGCATGAAACTTTTCAGTTATCTGCTCAAGAATCATATTTTATGTTTCTTAAAAAAGAGGGATTAAAAAAGATACAAAATGTATTAAAAGAAATTACTAATAGAGAAGAAAATTTAGATGTTTTTTCTTTTCAATTTTTTGCTGGAATATTGCTTCCTTATATTGTTTTTAGTGATTTTAAATTTTCTTTTGACTATTTAGATTTTTCTGATTTAGAAAAACAGATAGATATTTTTATTTCTTTTATAAAAAAATAAAGTAGTGTAAAAAAAATTGTTTATTTTCTGCTTAGCCAATTTTTTAGGTATAATATCCTCACTTTGACAGTTTTTTCTTAAAATAAGAGCTTTTTTTATTTAGCTACTATGAAAAAATTGAAGCCGTTCGTTTTATTATACCATCACAAAATTGGCTACTGGTAAATTTTTTTCTTAGGGCATGTTGGTAAACTGCATATTAGCCAATTTTTGCGGTGCAAGTCATTCACTTCAGGCTCCGCTTCGCTCTATTTCCGTTCATTGACTTGCTTCCAAAAATTGTCGTGTAGGTAGATAGAAAATTAACAAATTAAATAAGCAAAAATAAAGTTTACCAACACATCCTAAAGAAATGCAAAAATAATTAGAGACGAGAGAAGATGGAAGAATGAATGAAATTGAAGTTGAGTACATAACAAAAAGATTTGGAAAATTTACAGCTGTTGACAATATTTCTTTAACTGTTAAAAAAGGGGAAATATGCGGATTTTTAGGTCCAAATGGGGCAGGTAAAACTACTACAATACGAATGTTGTGTGGATTGTTAAAGCCTACAGAATGTAAGGGAACTGTAAATGGTCTTGATATTATGAAAAATTTTGAGCAGATAAAAAAGAGAATTGGATATATGTCTCAAAAGTTTTCAATGTATGGATATTTAACTGTTGAAGAAAATATCAATTTTTGGGGAAATTGTTATGATGTCAAGGGGAGAAAATTAAAAGAAAGAGCAGATTATCTTTTAAATAAATTGTCTTTAGTTGAATTGAGAAATACAAAGGCTGGTATTTTGACTGGTGGAACACGACAGAGATGTGCTTTGGCTTGTGCTTTAGTTCATACTCCTCCTATTGTTTTTCTCGATGAGCCTACATCTGGAGCAGACCCAATAGCAAGGCGTGATTTTTGGAAAATAATAAGAGAACTTTCTTCTGAAGATATAACAGTTTTAGTAACTACACATTATTTAGAAGAGGCTGAGTATTGTAATAATATAATTTTAATATCTGGTGGAAAATTGATTGCAAAAGGAACTCCTTCTCAATTAAAGGCTTCTGTTGATGGTAAAATTGTTGGAAAAAAAGAGATTACTCTTGAGGATTTTTTCATATATAAGACAGAGAGCATTTACAATAAGTAATCATGAATTTAATAAGACTTTTTGCTATAGTTAATAAAGAATTTAAGCACATAATGAGGGATAGAAAAACGCTTATAAGTGCTTTTTTTATTCCTGTTTTATTGATATTTCTTTTTTGTGATTCATTGAGCCTTGATGTAAATGATCTGTCTCTTGCTGTACTCGATTTAGATAATTCAAGTCAGAGTAAATATTTAATTGATAAAGTTCAAGCAGGTGGTTATTTTAAAGTTGTTCGATATTGTAGAAATTATTCTGAGTTGCAAAAGTCATTAAATTCAGGTGAGGCTGAGATTTCACTTGTGATACCTGCAAAATTTGGGAGTGATTTGCTTAAACATAAAAGTGATATTCAAGTTTTGGCAGATGCTGTAAATCCAAGTAGGACTACAGCTGGAACATCTTATATGACTATGATTTTGAGAGATTTTTTTACCGAGATTATGACTATTAATGGTAAAACAGTTACTGCTCCAGTAAATCCTGTTGTTAGAATTTGGTATAATCCTTCACTTGAAAGTAACAAAGCTATTGTTCCAGGATTGATTGCACTTATAATGGCGATTTTATCTGCACTTTTGACATCTACGACAATATCAAAAGAGTGGGAAAGCTCTTCTATGGAACTTCTTTTGTCAACTCCTGTTTCAAAACTCGAAATAATTTTTGGAAAATTTTTCCCTTATTTTATAATTGGGTTTATAGATATAACAATTTTAATTTGCATAGCAAGGTTTTTGTATAATGTCAAAATAAATGGAAATATTTTTTTATTAGCTCTTGTGTGTGTTGTATTTTTGGGAGGAGTTCTTTTTCAAGGGCTTACTATCTCTGTAATAACAAAAAATTCTCTTGTTGCAAATATACTTGCTCTTTTGTCTTCATTTTTACCTATAATGATTTTATCTGGATTTGTTTTTTATATCCCAGGTATGCCTAAAATTGTTCAATATGTTACTTATATACTACCTGGAAAATATTTTATAAATTGTGCAAGAGGTATTTATTCCAAAGCCTCTGATTTTAATGTTCTTTTCAATGATATTTTATTTTTATTGATATTTAATATATTTTTTGTTCTTGTCGCTTTTATTAAGTTTAAAAAGAAAATTGATTAAAGAAAATAAATAGAAATGTTTACTCGAATTTGGGCAATTATAAAAAAAGAATTTATAAGCATAATTAATATGAAGGTTATTATAGCTATTGTTTTTGTTGCTCCTGTACTGCAGACAGTAATTTTTGGATATGCTGCTGTTATTGAATCAAAAAATATTCCAATAGCTGTAATTGACAGAGATATTTCTGCGACTTCAAGAAAATTCAGACAAACACTTGAAAATTGTGGATATTTTATTTTAATAGATGATAATTTAAAAGAAAGTGATATAGATAGATATTTTAAATTAGGCAAAATTTCTGGTTGTGTTATAATACCTTCAAAATTTGAGCAGAGATTAAAAAAATATGGATCATCTGATATTCAGGTAAATATTGATGGAAGTGATTCAACTGTTGCAAATGCAGTATCAGGTTATATAAATTCTGCCTGTGCAAGTTTTTCATCTGTGAGCAATTCTGTTTCGATTGAGACGAGATTATTGTTTAATCCGACTGGTGAAAATAAATTCTTTTTTATACCAGGTGTTTTTGGAATGATATTAATGATAATAGGAATGCCTTTGACAGCTATTTCACTTGTTAAAGAAAAAGAAGAAGGTACTTTTGAACAGTTAAATGTAACTCCTATTCAATCTTATGAACTTTTGATTGGTAAAATTATTCCATATATGTTTCTTATTTTTATAAGCTCAACTCTAATGCTTGTCATTTCTCTTTTGGTTTTTCATCTTCCATTGAGAGGAAATATTTTTGTTCTTTATCTCGATATTTTCATTTTTCTTTTTGTTGCTTTGGGGCTTGGTATTTTTGTTTCTATAATATCGGCAACACAGCAACAGGCAATGTTGACAAGTTTTTTGATATTGCTTCCAACAATGCTTTTTTCAGGTTTTATGTTCCCCGTTGAAAATATGATAGGCATTTTTAGAATAATTGCAAACATAAATCCATTTTATCATTTTTTAAAGATAATGAGAGATGTTTTTTTAAAGGGTAGTCCTTTGGAATATTTAAAACCTAATTTTATTTCAATATTTTTGGCAGATATAGTTGTATTTTTTACATCAGTAAGTCTTTTTTCTAAAAGGAGTTCTTAAAAATGAAAAAGATAGTTGTTATAGTCATCGTTCTTTTGCTTTTAGGTGGTTGTATTTTTTTCTTTGTTAAAAAAGATAGAGAGAAAAAAGATGTTGTTGTAAATTATATAGAAACATCTGGAACATTGGAAGTTATAGAGACAGATTGTTCATTTAAAATAGCTGGTAAAATTGTTGATTTTCCTATTTTAGAAGGTGATTCTATTACAAAAGGTCAGTTTATAGGGCGTTTGAGTTCACAATCTATAGACCAAGAAATCGTTGTCCAGAAAAGCTCGATAGAAACTATAAAAGCTCAATTTCCAAAAATAGATATACAGATAAATCAGACAGACATTTCTGTTAAAAAAGAAATTGAAAATGCAAAAATAAAGGTTGATGAAGCATATGCAAGATATGAAAGTATAAAATCAGGTTCAAGAGATGAGGAGATAACTAAAGCGGAACATCTTGTAAAACAGACAGAACATGTCTTGTTAAATGCAAAGAAAAATTATGAAAGAGCGGATAATCTCTATGAAAAGGGAGCTATTTCACAGCAAGATAGGGATAATACTAAGACAAGTTATCTTTCTGCATTTGAGGAAAATAAACAGGCAAAGGCAAATTTAAGTCTTTTAAAAGCAGGGGCAAAATCTGAGGATATAGAGGCATCTTTTCAAGTATATAATCAAGCTGTGGCAAATTATGAACTCACTTTGGCAAAGAATTTTGAATTGAAAAAGTTGGAAGAGGACAAAAAGATTTTGGCTTCACAATTAAAAAATGCTGAAGATGGATTAAAGTTGCTTGAAGTAAAAAAGTCTGATCACAAATTATATTCACCTGTTACAGGTACTGTTTTGAGAAAAGTCGCAGAAAAAGGCGAAAATGTAACAGCAGGCGGTACTGTTTTGACTGTTGGCAATTTAGATGAAATATATTTGAGGGGATATGTTGCTGAAACTGATTTGGCAAAAGTGAAATTAGGGCAGAGGTGTGAATTAAAAACAGATACTTATCCTGATAAAATTTATAATGGTAAGATAACTTATATTTCTGATAAGGCAGAATTTACACCCAAAAATTTGACAACAAAAGATGATAGAGTAAAACTTGTTTATAGGATAAAAATTTCTGCAGATAATTCTTCACGAGATCTTAAACCTGGAATGATAGCAGATGCCTTTATCTATTTTATGGAAGATGTGGAAAAATAAATAAAAAACATAAAGAGACTAAAAAATGATTGAAGTTAATGATTTACATAAATCTTTTGGAAATATAAAGGCACTTGATGGTATTTCTTTCATTGCTAAAGATTGCAAAGTAACTGGAGTTATTGGTCCTGATGGGGCAGGGAAGACTACACTTTGTAGAATTTTATCATGCGTTATGTCTTCTGATAGTGGAGATTGTTTTGTTGATTCTTTAAGTTGTTCACAACAAGCTGAAAAAGTTAAGCGTATAATTGGATATATGCCGAGAGATTATGGCCTTTATCCTGATTTAACTGTTTCTGAAAATATGGATTTTTATGCAGATTTGTTTGGAATCTATGGGAAAGAGAAAAAAGAACGAAAAGAAAAAATTTTATCTGCAGTTAGAATGGACAAATTTCAAAATAGGCGTTCAGGTCTTTTGTCAGGTGGTATGAAACAGAAATTACAATTGTCTTGTTCTCTTATTCACAGTCCAAAATATTTGATACTCGATGAGCCAAGTTATGGTGTCGATCCTGTTTCAAGAAGAGATTTTTGGAAACTCGTTGATGATATTTCAAAAAATACAACAATTATTGTTTCTACTTCTTATATGGATGAATCAGAACATTTTGACGATATGATTATTTTAAATAAGGGAAAAATTGTTAAAAATGGTACACCTGAAGAAGTTATAAAAGCTGTTCCATATAAAATGTATCGAATTAAAAGCGATCGGCTTATTGAATTTTCTAAAAAAACAGAAAATATGTATAAAAATATGAATCTCTATGGTGATAAAATGCATGTTGTTTTTGATGATAAATTTTCTCTTGAATCTCTAAAAACAGATGAATTTGTTGATTATAATATTGAGATAGAAGAGATTACTCCTTCAATGGAAGATGCTTTTATCTATTTCACAACATAAAAAAGTTTTTCAAAAATTAATAATAAAAATTTATAAAAGAAGATTTTATAAAAAATAAATAAAGGAAAAATATATTTTTTTAAAGAAAAAAAATAAGGTTATAAAAAGGCTGTTTTTTTAAGGACAGTCTGAATTAAAAAAGGAAGCGTGAAAACATGAAAATATCCTTGAAAAAAGCAGAACTTGAAAGCATGGAATTAAGTGCTGTTCTTAATTTTATAAGAGAAATTTCAGCTAATTATCAGCCTGTACTCTATTCAATAAGAAAAGAATATCGCAAGAGGCTTGGTCTTCCAGAAGAGACAAATGACAAATGGTGGGATGAAATCACATCTGAAAAATTAGAAGATGAGGGCATATTTGGTGATATAGTTCTAAACAAAAATAAAGACATTTTATTTTATAAAATTGAATTGTATGAAAAATATATACAAATTGGTTTTATTGGAAATAATCTTACAGAAGATTTTGATTCATTTTTCAAAACAATGTCTGAATTAGCAGATAAATATTTTGATAAAAAAGTTGTTTGGACTGCAAATGAATATGATTCAGAGATAAAGCATGTAATTGATGAACAATCATGTACTTGTAATCCAACAGAAGAAGAAAATGAGCTTTCAATAATACTTGAAGATGAAAAAACAAGAGATTTCTTGATGAAGATAAAGGATATTACATCTGCTTCAATAACAAGTATATTTCCAAAAGATGAACTTTCTTCATTAGCTCCAATTGTTGATATGTTTGAAAAGAGACAGGTCATAACAAAAGATTTTGTTGTTCTCTGTAGTAAAACTGGACAGCCAATTTTGAAAGTTTCTTCAAAAAGTGCTTTAGAAGAAACTCCACAAGGTGCTAATAAATGTTTTATCTGTGGAAATCCACTTTCAAAAGAAACTATTGATGAAATTGTTTCATGTAGTTCGACAGGAAAGAAATTCATTGAGCATGGATATTGGCTACAAGTAAGAATAATTCATGCACTTGAAAAAGCAGGTATCAAATCAGACCAAGTTAGACTTTGGGTATCAGATAATGATATAACATATATGTTCTCAATAATTAATGGTCAGTCATTCTTATTTGTACTTGCAGATAACAAAGTAACAATAGAAGATATTTACAAGATCAAATTATATGTTGAATCATATAATATAGACAATGTACTTTTAATCTCTACAAAAAATATTCCATTGGTCATTAAAAAATATATCGAAAATTCAAGCACAGAAGATGTAAGTTTCAACTTCATTGAAACCCTCAATTCAATAGATGACACAATTGAACTCTTCATAATTGACCGCTGTTCAGTGTATGTTTCAAAATTGTTGAGTTCATTTATCACATTTACACCTGTAAAAATAAATGAACTTGTTATCGAAAGCATAACAAATACTATTCCAACAGTCCAGAAAGCAAAAAACATTGATGAAAAAAAGATAGATGAAATTGAAGAAATTCCAGTAGATGAAGCACCAACCAAAAAGGGTAAAAAAGGCAAAAAGACAGAAATTATAGAACTTGATATTTAGTTTTTGGATATTTGTATAATTTATAAAGTAACACCGTTTATCACTGTGGGGGTAGAACGGTGTTATTTTTTAATAAATTCATTAAAAATTTAATAAAATTTTCATTCAAATATGATATAATAAATATAATTAAGAAGGGCATAAAAAATAAAGGAAAAATCAATTGGTTTAAATTATGAAAAAATTTTGTACATTGATATATTTCCTGTCAATATTCTCTTTTGTCATGCCTCCTGTATTTGCAGATAATATTGTTGAAGATAAACAAGTCGTAATAACTCAGGTTGCTGAGGATGTCCAAGACAAGGAAAAAATTGAAGCAATAAAACCAAATACAGAAATAAATGAAAAAATTTTTGAGCAGAAGGAATTTACAAAAAGTCCTTACATAACTGAAGAATTAAGAGAATATATTGACAGGGCATTAAAATTAAATCCAACTTTGAAGCAAAGAAGAGCTGAGACTGAAGAATCTTTTTATCAAAATAAAGAAAGCAGAACATCTCTAAGTCCTCAAGTCAATTTTTCTACTTCCTATAGTCAGTCAATGAGACAGCCAAGTCGTGATTCTACAGGCAGTTTTAGCTATGGTTTTTCATTAAGACAGTATATAACAGATTTTGGAAAAACATCTAATTTGCTAAAAGTGTCTGAAGAAAGTTACATATCTTCTATATGTTCTTTAAGGTCTGCAGAGGAAGATGTTGTGTATAATGTAAAAGATGCTTATTATAGATGTATATCAGCAAAATGTAAAGTAGAAGTTAATCAAGAAAGTTATGATGCTTATGAAAAACATCTAAAAGAGGCAAAAGCATATTTTGAAGCAGGCACAAAATCAAAAATAGAAGTTACAACAGCAGAAGTCAATCTTGCAAATGCTGAATATTCATTGACAGAATCAAAAAATGCCTATGAATTAGCACTTATGAAACTTGCAAATGCTATTGGTGAAATATACAGACATGATTATGATTTTGGTGATGATGCTGATAAGTTATATAAAAATGTTATTCCTATTTTGACAGAAGGAATAGGTGAACTTTTGGCAACTGCTAAAAATGAAAGACCTGATTTGATGAGATTGGAATCAAGAATAAGATCTGCAGGCTATTCTTTAAAATCTGTAAGAGCTGAAAGAACTCCTTCTATTTCTGCAAGTGCAGGTTATAATTGGAGTGGACAGGAATATCCCCCTGATCATAGCTGGAATGTTGGTGCTTCCATGAGTATGCCAATACTCGATGGTGGAAGTTTGACATATAGAATTAAAGAGGCTGAAATAAGAGTTGAACAGGCTGAACATGCTTATGAAACTTCTTGGCAAAATGCAATATATGAAGTTCAATCTGCATTTTTGACAATGAATGACAAATATAAAAATGTGGAATTGACTCAAAAAACACTTGCACAAGCGGAAGAAAATTTTTATCTTGCTGAAAGTAGATATAATGTAGGTGTTGGTTCAAATCTTGAATTTGTAGATGCACAAGTATCTCTTTTCAGGGCAAAAATTAATAGAATAAATGCTATAACTGATTATTATATTGCAATAGCAAAACTTGAAAAAGCAATAAGTTCAGAATTACATACAAACTATATTGAAAAAGACGGAGTAACAAATTATGAAGAAAAATAAATGGTTAGTTCCGACAATAACGATTTTGATTATAATCGCAGTATTTTTCTTTTTCATGCAAAATAATGCTGAAAATAAAAAATTGACATATACAACATTAACTGTTGAAAAAGGAAAAATTACTCAAACAGTTGTAACAACTGGAACTCTTCAGCCTGTTACATCTGTCCAAGTCGGTGCTCAGGTCAATGGAAAAATAGAAAAACTTTATGTTGACTACAATTCAAAAGTTAAAAAGGGGCAATTGCTTGCAACTATAGACCCTTCAATTTCTGAATCAAAAGTAGAAGAAAGTAGAGCCTCTTATGATTCTTCACTTGCAAGTTCAAAAAATGTTGAATCACAATATAAAGTAGCATTGGCAAATGTAAAAAAAGCACAGGCAGCTACAAAAACTGCAATGGCAAAACAAGAGGTTGCAAAAGCAAATCTTGAATCTGCAAAAAATGCTTTAAATTCATCAAAGGCGTCTTATGAAAAATCTAAGGCTACACTTGAAAACAGAAAATTAGATTATGAAAGAGCAGAAAGCCTTTACCAACAAAATTTTATCTCTGCTTCTGAGAGAGATACTGCAGAGACAAATTACAAAATAGCTCAGGCTGATATAACATCTGCACAAGCAGCAATAAATCAAGCTGAAGCATCTTTAAAATCTGCTCAACTAAATCTTGAAAGTGCAACTTATGATCTTGAATCGACAAGAATATCTGAAGATAGTGCTAAATTTCAAGCAGATAGTTCGTTAAACCAAGTAAAATCATCTCTTGCACAGGTTTCACAGGCAAAAAGTAGATTAAATCAAGCTGAAGTTGATTTGGGTTATACAAAAATTTACTCACCTATAGATGGAATAGTAACAAAAAGAGCTGTTTCAGAAGGCCAGACAGTTGCCTCTTCATTTAACACTCCAGAACTTTTTACAATAGTTGAAAATCTCACAAATATGGAAGTTGTTGCAAATGTCGATGAAGCTGATATTGGAAAAGTAGCTGAAAAAATGGAGGCAACATTTACTGTTGATGCTTTTCCTACAGAAACATTTAGTGGTGTTGTAAAACAGGTAAGAAAAGTTTCCACAGTAGAATCTGGAGTTGTTACATATCAAGCTGTTATATCTGCACATAATCCAGGTGAGAAATTAATGCCTGGAATGACGGCAAATATCACTATTATTTCAAAAATCACTGATGAATGTATAAAAGTTCCAAATGCTGCACTAAGATTTAAAGCAGATAAAATTCCTGATTTTCCAATGCCACAAAGACATGCAAGAGATGGCAAGAGACCTGATAAAAAAGCTGAATTTGCAGGTAAAGACAGACCATCTCGTTCAGCTGATTCTTCAAAATCTGGCGAAAGAAGAACTCATAAAAAGCCAGAAGACGCAGAAATGGTATGGGTATTAACCCCAGCGGGAAATCCAAAACCAGTTAGATTGAGAGTTGGAATAACAGGTGGAAATTACACAGAAGTTGTAAAAGGCGATCTTAAAGAAGGAGATAAAGTTATAACAGCAGCTTCAAAGGGCAATAAAAAGGATAAAAAGAAAAATAATAATAGAGGACCAGGTGGTCCAGGTGGCGGTCGTCCAATGAGAGTATAGTATAGTGGCAAGAGAGTATAATGATATGGCAAAAGAAAAAGAAGAAAAAAATAAGAAAACAGTAATTGAAGTCAAGAATCTTGAAAAAATCTATGATTCAGGCGAAGTAAAAGTTCATGCTCTCCGTGGTATAACATTGAGTGTTTATGACGGAGAACTCGTTGCCATAATGGGTACTTCAGGAAGTGGAAAATCAACACTCATGAACATTTTAGGCTGTCTTGATAAATTGACAAAAGGAGAATACATACTTGACGGCAGAAATGTTTCCAATATGTCGAGAGATGAATTGGCAGATATAAGAAATGATCTCATAGGTTTTGTGTTCCAAGGATTTAATCTTCTTGCAAAAACTCCTGCAATAGAAAATGTAGAGCTTCCTCTTTTGTATTCAAGAGCAAGAAGTTACAATAAGCAAGAACGTGAGGAAATGGCAAGAAAGGCTCTCGATTCAGTGGGACTTAATGGAAGATATTATCATCAGCCAAATCAACTCTCAGGAGGTCAACAACAGAGAGTAGCTATAGCAAGGGCATTGATAAAAAATCCTTCTCTTATTTTGGCGGATGAGCCTACTGGAAATCTTGATTCAAGAACATCTGTTGAAATTATGAATATTTTTCAGCAGATGAACAGAAAAAATGGCATAACAGTTGTTTTGGTTACTCACTCTGATGAAATAGCAGAATTTGCTGACAGAGTTATTGTATTTAGAGATGGTCTCATAAGAGAAGACAGAAGAAATACAAAACCAAATAACGCTGAAGAAATATTAAAGACTATGCCTGTACCGGAGGAATAAAATTATGTCTCCTTGGGCAACTATGAGAATTGCTTTAAAAGCAATAAATGCCAATAAAATGAGGGCTCTTTTGACAATGCTTGGAATCATAATAGGTGTTGCATCTGTTATAACGATGGTCAGCATTGGTCAAGGAGTTTCAAAATCAGTTGAAGATAATATATCTTCACTTGGAACAAATCTTTTGACAGTATCTCCATCAATGTTAAAAACAGGAGGAGTTAGACAAACTTCAACTGTTCATACTTTGACTGTTGATGATAGCAAAGCTATAGAAAGCGAATGTTCTTTTATAACTTATGCCTCCCCAATGGTTAGAAGAGGAATGCAGATTGTTTATGGAAATCAAAACTGGAGTTCAACTGTCTATGGAGTATCACAAGATTATGATGAAATAAGAAATTGGCCTGTTTCTGAAGGTGAATTTTTTACAGAACAAGATGTAAAAGGCAGTGCTAAAGTCTGTGTAATAGGTAATACTATTGTTGAAAATTTGTTCAATGGAGAAAATCCAATAGATCAAGTTATAAGAGTTCAAAAAGTACCATTTAGAGTTGTTGGGGTTTTACAGACAAAAGGTGAAGGAATGGGAGGAGACCAAGATGATGTCATAATGGTTCCATACACAACAGCCCTTTCTCGTATAAGTAGAATGAAATATATTCAATCTATCGTATGTTCTGTTTCAGCAGAAGAATATACAGAACAAGCTGTAGATGAAGTTACAACACTTTTAAGACAGAGACACCATTTAAAAGATGATGCAGAAGATGACTTTACAATAGGGTCACAGGCTGATATAAAAGAGACTATGGCACAGACAATGGGAATGTTGACATTATTTTTGTCTGCAATAGCTTTCATATCTCTTTTAGTAGGTGGAATAGGAATTATGAATATAATGCTTGTTTCTGTTACTGAAAGAATTCGAGAAATTGGTATTAGAATGGCACTTGG
>JBGUKW010000158.1:0-4503 GCA_045114665.1 Candidatus Xenobia bacterium
GAACTCATAAGACCTCTAATTTAAAATGGAGGCAAGGTTCGTTAATATCCCAGAATCCCCTAAATTCATTTATGGAGAGTATGTCAACTCCTGAATATTTAGAAGAAAAATTTTCAAGGCTTGATATAAAACTTGAATTAAAAGATGTCAATGATTCTGAAAATAAAATAATAAACATAGAAATGCAAGTAAATAGCGAACCTGCATTTAAAGAGCGTACACTTTTTTATTGGTCTAAAATGTATTCAGAGGAATTGAACTCTTCAGAAGATTATGACTCTTTAAAAAGGACTATTTGCATTAATATTATTAATTTTAATTTATTTGATTCTCCAGAATACCAATCTCATTTTCAGATATTGGAAAAAGAGAGACAAGAACTTTTGACAGATAAGTTTTCGATTTATTTTTTTGAACTTAGAAAATTAAAAAAATCCTCAAAAGGCAAACCAGTAGAAGATTGGCTAAATTTGATAAACGCAGAAAAAAAGGAGGAACTTATGGCTTTAGAAATGTCAACAAAAATTCCTGAAGTAAAAGATGTTATCGTTAAAGTTCGTGAATTGAGTGCAGATGAAAAGCTAAGAAGATTAGCCTTTTATCGTGAGAAGCGTTTACATGATGAATCAAATGCAATTAATGGATCAAGGCGTGAGGGAATAAAAATCGGACGAGCCGAGGGAAGAGCCGAGGGAGAAAAGATTGGAAGAGCTGAAGGAGAAAAGATTGGAAGAGCCGAGGGAGAAAAGATTGGAAGAGCTGAGGGAGAAAAGATTGGAAGAGCTGAGGGAGTAAAACAAATGATAGAGGTTATGAGAAATCAAGGATATTCGGAAGAACAAATTAATAGCATTGTTGGAGCTATAAATTAATGCCTATCGTTAAAGTTCGTGAATTGAGTGCAGATGAATAACTTAGACATGAAAAAATCGGAACTTTCAGTTATAACAAAAGCAAAAGACCTCTGCTCTTATGTTATGAGACTGTAACGCAAAAATCTCCAAAACATTTTAAATTTTCATTTGTAAGCCGTATGCAAAATCTTTCTCTTTCAATAATAGAGAATCTTTATAGAGCAAATGATATATTTGTTAAAATAGGCGATAGTATATTAATAGCTGAGAGACTTAATAAACAGAGAGAAGCAATGACTGATTTGAGGATACTTGGCTATTTTTCGTTGTTGGCTATGGAACAGAAATGTATTTTAGCAAAACAGTATCAAATTATTTCGGAAATGATAACTGATTGTCTAAATTTGTTAAGTGCTTGGATTTCAAGTGATCGAAGAAGATTATAGCCTTAATTAGCTGTTATCGGGAATCTGATTGTATAGCTGGACTGTTCGCATTTTCTTGCGTTCTGCTAATAAGAAAAGGGAAGGAAAATAGCTAACTCTTGATTTACCAATGAAGAAGTAAAAAGTTCTTCAATGGCTGGATTGTATCTTGAAGTAAAGATGAAAAAATAAAAAGGAGTGTAAAAAAATGAGAGTTTTAATGGTTAATGGTTCACCACATGCAAAAGGAAATACTGCAATAGCTCTTGAGGAGATGAAAAAGATTTTTGCTTCTGAAGGCATAGAGATTGATTATGTTCATGTAGGAAATAAAGATATAAGAGGTTGTATTGCCTGTGGTTCTTGTTTTAAAAATGGGAAATGTGCTTTTGATGACATTGTAAATGAAACAGCAGAAAAATTTAAAGAAGCTGATGGAGTTGTTGTTGCAAGCCCTGTTTATTATGCCTCAGCAAATGCAACATTGATCGCTTTTTTGGATAGGCTTTTCTTTAGTTCAAATTTTGATAAAACAATGAAAGTTGGAGCAAGCGTTGTTGTTTCAAGAAGAGGTGGTTGCTCAGCTACTTTTGATGAATTAAACAAATATTTCACTATTTGCGGAATGCCTGTTGCTTCAAGTCAATATTGGAATTCTGTACATGGAAGAGAACAAGGGGAGGCTTTACAAGATGGTGAAGGTTTGCAAACAATGAGAACACTTGCAAAAAATATGTCATTTTTGATGAAGAGTATTACATTGGGTAAAGAAAAATTTGGACTTCCTGAAAAAGAAGAATGGATTCCAACTCATTTTATAAGATAAAATGGCAAATATTTTAGCAGTTGGTTTAGGTGGATTTATTGGCTCTATTGATTGGAACAGGGGTAATTTTTGCAATTTATTTTTTGGCAAAGTAAATTAATTGTAAAATATAAAAAAAGCGTGTGAAGAAAATTATTATTCTCCGCACGCTTTTTCACTTATAACATTTTTCCGATTTGATACACAATAAATGCGACTAACCAAGCTATAGAACACTGAGCAATAACTACGAGAACTGCATATAAATTGCCTAACTCTTTTTTTACTGTTGCAATTGCTGCTACACAAGGTGTATATAGCAGACAGAAAACAAGAAATACAAATGCCGTCAGTGGAGTAAACAAATTTGGAAGATTTGAAACATCTCCGCCGATCAATACTGTCAATGTTCCTACTACGCTTTCTTTTGCCATAAATCCAGTTATAAATGATGTTGCTATTTTCCAATCATTTATTCCCAGTGGAGCAAATACAGGAGCAAGGAAATTTCCAAGACCTGCGAGTATGCTGTGTGAAGAATCAGCAACAATATTTAATTTTAAATCAAATGTCTGTAAAAACCATATTACAACAGTCGCCCAAAATATAACTGTAAATGCCCTTGTTATAAAATCTGCTGATTTTGTGTATATCAATCTCCAAATATTTTTTGCACTTGGAAATCTATAATTAGGAAGTTCCATTACAAAAGGAACTGCTTCGCCCTTAAATATAAAGAATTTCATTATATATGCAAGTATTATT
Source organism: Candidatus Xenobia bacterium (assembly GCA_045114665.1). Lineage (GTDB taxonomy): Bacteria > Vulcanimicrobiota > CADAWZ01 > CADAWZ01 > CADAWZ01 > CADAWZ01. Next base: position 2,850 of record JBGUKW010000158.1, read on the forward strand.
CCGACAATTATTCCAAGTCCATATAAACTCATTATAACAAGAACTTGATCTTTGACAAAAAATGCACCTACAAACAATGTGTAAATAGGAACTTTTGCTGTACAACTCATAAATGGAGTTAAAAATATAGTCATTTTTCTGTCTCGTTCTGAAGGCAATGTTCTTGCTGCCATAATAGCAGGAACAGAACAACCAAAACCAATGAGCATAGGGACAAAACTTCTTCCTGAAAGTCCTATTTTTCTGAGTAGTTTATCCATTATGAATGCAACTCTTGCCATATATCCTGTATCTTCAAGGATTGAAAGGAAAAAGAACAATACAACGATCATTGGAAGGAATGTCAAAACACTTCCTACACCTGCAAAAATTCCGTCAGTTATAAGTGATTTGAATGTTGGATTTAGACCATAGGCAGTCAATCCATCATTTGTGATCTTTGTTAGAAAAGTTACTAAATTTTCTATTAAGCCAGACAAATAACTTCCAATTGGACCAAATGTTATGTAAAAAATTGTTGCTATTATAATTAAAAATGAAGGAATTGCTGTATATTTGCCAGTGAGTATTTTGTCGGCATTTGCGGAAAGCAAATATTTATTTGATTTGTGGGGTTTAGAAACAAAACTATCACAGAGTTTTTTTATGAAATTGAATCTCATATTTGCAATGGCTGCTGTTCTGTCCATTTCTGATTCAGATTCCATTTGTTCTACTATGTGTTCACAGGCTTCTAATTCGTTTTTGTCAAGATGAAGTTTTTCAAGTATTATTTCATCTTTTTCTATGACTTGGCTTGAAGCAAAGCGTGGAGGAATTTCTGCCCTTTTTGCATGGTCTTCTATCAAGTGCATTATAGAGTGAATACTTCTGTGCACCGCCCCTTCTTTTCCGTCATAATATTTGCAAAAATCTGTTTGTGTAGGTTTTTCATTGTATTTGGCAACATTGATGACATGTTCTATAAGCTCATCAACACCTTCATTTTTTGCTGCTGAAATTGGAATTACTGGAACTCCCAAAACGGCTTCAAGACCATTTACATCTATTGTTCCGCCACTTTCTGCTATTTCATCCATCATATTTAATGCAATAACCATTGGAACATCGAGCTCTATTAATTGCAATGTCAATAACAGATTTCTTTCAATATTTGTTGCATCAACAATATTTATTATTCCGTCAGGTCTTTCATCGAGGATAAATCTTCTTGTAACGATTTCTTCTGTTGTGTATGGTGCTAATGAATAAATTCCAGGTAAATCTGTTATTATTGTATTTTCGTGATTTCTTAAAGTTCCGTCTGTTCTGTCAACAGTAACACCTGGAAAATTTCCAACATGTTGATTTGAACCTGTGAGTTGATTAAAAAGTGTTGTTTTTCCTGAATTTTGGTTTCCAATAAGTCCAAGTAAAAGTTTAGATTTTGCTTTTTGTTGTGGGGGCTTTTCAGGATTGTCTTCCCCTTTTTTTGAATGGAGTACTTCATCAAATATCTGTTTGACTTCTTCTTTTGTCTCTTTGGATTCAGACAAATTTTTTATTTCGATATTTGAGGCATCTGCGTTTCTTATTGTCAGTTCATAACCTCTGACTCTGATTTCAAGAGGATCACCCAAAGGAGCTGTTTTTATCATTTCGACATCAGCACCTG
>JBGUKW010000159.1:0-14810 GCA_045114665.1 Candidatus Xenobia bacterium
AATGAGCATTTAGTTTTCTGTGTAATACAGCGAACTGAATAGAGCGAAGCGGAGTTGAAGTTAGCGTATTATACAGAAAACTATTTAGAAAAATACAGAAAAAATTTTACACACTCATAAAAAAATAAGATCTCAACAAATGAGATCTTATTTAGACTATAATGTAATAAATAAAATTACTAAACTACTCCATTTTCTTCAAGAACTTTTACATCTTTAATATTCTTTACAGCAATAGAACTTATTGTATCAAAATTTTCTGTTGTGATACCAATTTCTTCTTCAGATGTCAAAGAATTGTTTCCAAAACTTATTACATAACCAATAACAGTTTTACCTTCGACTGTTGTCAATTCAATTTTATCACCCATATATTCTTTAAAATTTTTCATTTTTTTACTCCTAATGACTAAAATTAGTTGTATTGTATTTATACAATTTTGTATAACTTCCAAAGTTTACATTGAAATCAAAAACGGATACATTCCAAGATGTGAAAGGAAGTGTAATATCTTCTATTAAAAAAGATAGATGTCCTGTTGTAAATGGAGAAATTATTTCAGAATTATCTTTTGCAGAAAACATTGCATTTCTTCTACCTATATTTACACCATCCAAGACAAGATCAAAATTTGGAACTTCGACAGAATATATAATATGTGGAGTATTATTTTCAACTTTCATTTCAACCATAACAGCAGAATCACCTATATGCTTAACTCCGATAATTTCAGCCTTTACATTTGTTTCTGGTGTAATCTCTCCTGCGACAAATTTAGAGGCATAAAGATATTCACTATCTGCATTTTCTGGCTTCTTACATAGCAAAAATTTTTCGAAGCACTCTTTAGCTATATTCTGATCTTCAATATCGTCAGATTTCATAACATGAACTTTGCCTTTATAAAAATAAGCCCATGCAATTTCATCTCCGATATCTCCACCAAGTGGAATGCCAGCATAAGATGAAATAACAAAATCGAGATCATTTTCTGCTTCTAATAATTTTCCTGAAGCTATGTATGTTTGAGCTCTATTGATAACAGCCTTGTTATCATTTGGTGAATTTTTTATGGCTTGATTAAAATCAGCAATGGCCGATTCATACATTCCTTTTTTGAAATAAACAAGACCTCTTTCATTATATGCATCTGTATAATTAGGGTAATTATTGATGACAAAATTTAAATCTTTCATTGCATCTATATATTTACTTTTTGCAATCAAAGCCCTTGCTCTTCCAACATAAGCACTACACATATCAGAACGCTTTTTTATAGCCAAATTATATTCCAAAATTGCTGTATCATAATCTTTTTTTAATCGAAAAACTTCACCTTTTAGAAAATAAATTCTCGCTTGAGATTTATCCATTTTTTCAACTCTATCAAGAACATCAAGAGCAGAATTATAGTCCTTTAAAGTCATAAATGCTTCAGCTGAGGTCAAAAGTCTATAGATATCTTGACTTTCGCCAATTTTATCTTTAGCAAAAGAATCAACAGGACAAATAAATAATAAAAATCCAAAAAGAATGAATGAATAAATTAAATATTTCATATCAATTAAATTACTTCTCCTGCTCGTGTTCAGAATCATTCTCTTTCTCAAGCTCTTCAACATCAAGTTCAACGATATTAATAAGATTATATTCAGCTAAAAATTCATTTAATTCTCTTTGCCTACGCCTTTTCTCATCATATATCTGAAAATATTGAGGAAGAAATTTATATGTCAAATAGCCAATGCCAAATGCTACAGGAATAATAATGTACAAATAATAAGCAATCTGTTGAGAATTAAATCCAAATCCATGTATCATACCCTGTATAGCAAAGTAGATCATAACAAGTGTAAATATTCCAGAACCTATGAAGAAATTACGCCTAATAGATTTCTCTTTATTTTCATGCTCTTTTTTCTGTGGAATATCACCACCACAAAATATTCCTTTAAATCCATCTACACCGCATTTATATAAATTTCCATGATACCTATATGTAACAATCCAAAAAGGAACATAATAAGTCTGAAATTTTCCTTTTTTTACCTGTGATTCAATATTTAACTTATATTCATCAGAATCATGTTTTATTCTAGCTTTATTTTTTACAATTCTCCTAAAGTTTTCTTCTAATTTTTCTTTTATTTGTTCATCATATACTGTATCTATATCTGAAGTAAAAGAAAGAATAGGAACTTTTTCGAATTTGTCAACATCAGTAATAGGAGTTACATCTGTTACAGGTGTTTCAAGAGAAAGACAAAACAATTTATTTAAAACTTCTGGTGTATTTTCACAAGCCTGTTGGGCTATTCTAAAAACTTCAGAAATTTTACCTTTTTTTAGTCGTCTTTGACCTTTAAAAGCATCATAACGAAATTTATATTTTCCCTCATAGACATATACAGGAATATAAACAGCATCAATAAATTCTGGTCTAAAATCATGAAGAGCATCTTCAGGGACATCTTCATTATTCATAAGCCAAGTTGCCATCAATTTTGCAGCCAATTTTCTACTTACCCTAAAAGGATATATTATATCAGGCATTGGAGACATAACAGAATCTTGCTTTACATAAGTATATTTCAAACTACATTCTGGGCATTTATAATCAACACCGTCCAAAGGCTCTAAATTGACATTTTTTCTCTTCCTCGAATGACATGAAAAGCATTTAGGCATATTTCTCTTTTCTATCTGTTTTGGATTTTCATGCCTACTCGCCAAAAAAAACTTTCTGCAGAAAGGACAAAAACTTGCTTTAGATTTACTTGGTGTATAGTACAAAACAACACCACAACCTGGACATTTTGTAGCATATCTCTGAACATTTAAAGGCATAATATTATCCCTCTTCGAATATTTTTTTTAGTGTCATCAAGGAAATTAGTTTACAAAAGGGGCTGTGAAAAAAAGTAAATAGAATAGATGTCATTGCTAGGGAACTGTGCGACCATAGCAATCTCAACCACTTTTTTATAAACTAACAAAACGAGTTAATTTACGAAAATTATATAAAAAAATACTTTTTTCACAGCCCTCTCTAAACAATATATTTTATTTACCAAAAGCCTCTTTTTTCAAAATCTCGGCTTTATCTGTTTTCTCCCATGGCAAATCAAGATCAAGTCTTCCAAAATGACCATAAGAAGCTACTTGCCTATAAATAGGTCTGCGAAGTTCCAAATGACTGATAATCCAACCAGGTGTCAATTCAAAGTGTTTCTTAACCAAATCAAGAATAACTTTTTCATCAACATGGGCTGTTCCAAAAGTTTCAACATTAATACTTACAGGTCTTGCAACTCCAATAGCATAAGCTACTGCAATTTCACATCTGTCAGCAAGTCCAGCAGCAACTATATTTTTGGCTACATAACGAGCTGCATAAGAAGCTGATCTGTCAACTTTTGTTGGGTCTTTACCTGAGAAAGCACCGCCACCATGTCTTCCCATACCACCATAGGTGTCAACAATTATTTTTCTACCCGTCAAACCTGTATCAGCAATAGGTCCACCAAGAACAAATCTTCCTGTTGGATTTACATAAATCTTTGTGTTTTCATCCATATAATTTTCAGGAATTACTTCTTTGATGACTTTTTCAATGACACCTTCTCTTATTGTTGCGAGATCGACATTATCTTTATGCTGTGTTGAAATAACAATTGTATCAATTCTGACTGGCTTTCCATCTTCATATTCTACAGTTACTTGTGCCTTACCATCTGGTCTCAAGAAAGGAAGAATAAGAGCTTTTCTAACATAAGAAAGCTTTTTGCAGAGCTTATGTGCAAGTGAAATAGGAAGAGGCATTAACTCTTCTGTTTCATTACAAGCATAACCAAACATCATTCCTTGATCACCAGCACCAAGTTGGTCTTCAAGTTGTCCATTTTTTTCTTCTATTGACTTGTCAACTCCCATTGCTATATCAGGTGACTGTTCATCAAGTGATACAAGAACAGCACAGGTATCAGCATCAAAACCAACTTCAGATTCATTATATCCAATTTCTCTTACAACTTTTCTGACAAGTTTTTGAATATCTGAATAACAATGTGTAGAAATTTGACCTGCAACATGTACACAACCTGTATGTACAAATGATTCTACAGCAACTCTACCCATTGGATCTTTTGATAAAATATCATCAAGTATTGCATCAGAAATCTGATCTGCTACTTTATCTGGATGTCCCTCTGTAACAGATTCAGATGTAAACAAATATCTTTTGTTATTCATTCTAAAAAACTCCTTATTTAACTGCGAGATATTAATATATCTACAACCTCAAAAATCAAGATTTTTCCTTAACAATAAATATAAAATCCTGATTTTTTTACAAATTTACATTAAATTACAAATTCATATTATTATAATATATTTAATCAATCAATGCAAGATTTTTTTTATATTATTTTTAAAAATCAACAGACTCCTGATTTTTTGGGTTAAATTTTGGTTTTGAAGGAGCAGAAAAAGAATTTGAATCATCTTCCTCTTCTCCATCATCTTCTTCAAAACTTCCATCATTTTTTATAGGAGCAGAAGGTACTGGAACTACATTTGTAACTCCACTATCATTGCTATTTGAAGAAGATTTAGTTGTTGTCTTAGTTGTTGTCTTTTCTTCAGATTTTTTATCTTTAACATCTTTTTTAGAATCTTTAGCTTTTGGATCAACTTTTTCTTCTATAGGGGCCTCATCTGGCTTTACATCCACTTGTGGAATAAGAGTGTTTGTACTATTAGAATTATTTTCTTCACCAATACCAGATGAATTTTTATCTTTAGATTTATTATCTGAAGATTTATCATTTATTTTTATATTATCTGGCATATTCCAATATGTCATTTTTACAATTCTATCATTACCAGAATCTGCTACATATATATCTTCATCTTTGGTAACAAAAATTGAAGCAGGAGCAGAAATTTGATTATCTGAATTTCCTTTTCCTCCCCATTCGCTCTTATGCTCACCACCTGAAGTATATTTTGAAATAGTACAATTAGAAGAATCAACAACATATAAAAATTCTTGCTCATTGCTAAAATAAACAGCCAATGCAGAAGGAGTCATAAACTCCCCCTTATTACTTCCTTTTATTCCCCATTGAGTTATAAATTGACCCTCAGAATTAAATTTTTGGATTCTGCTATTTCCAGTATCTGCTACATAAATATTTCCAACAGAATCAACAGCAACGGCTTCAGGATTGTTAAAAAGACCTGAACCAGTTCCAAATTCACCAAAAGCAAAAACAAAATTGCCCTCAGTAGTAAATTTTTGTATTCTGTTATTTTCTGTATCAGCAACATATAAAAAATTATCTTTATCTATATATATGCCTCTTGGAAATGCAAGTTGACCAGTCTCCTGTCCCAAAGAACCTATTTCAGATATAAACTTTCCATCTGGAGAAAATTTTTGTATTCTACTATTTTGTCTATCTAAAACAAATAAATCACCATCTTTAGAAAATGTAAGAGCTATGGGCTTATCAAATTGACCGATATCACTGCCATCTTCTCCCCAAGAGTAGAGCAATTTTAATGTTTTAGAATCATAGACTTGAATTCTATTGTTTCCTGTATCAGCAACATATATGTTACCTGATACATCAAGAGCAATACCTGAAGGAGATTTCATCTGTCCCGGATTTCGACCAGAAACTCCAAAAGGTCTATATGAAGATGGAATTCTTGAATCTTTATCTTCCCCCATTTTTAAACAGAAAAAGCCAACAAGTCCAACAACTACAACAACTACAATAACGGTGATTACATTTTTCGTATCCACTAAAGAAAGCTCCTTTTAAGCTAAATCATCAATTTTTAACCCAAAGACTTTTGAGTATAATTACTCCAGAAGGTATATATTTTACATTTTCTAAACGATCAGAAAAAACAACTGCATTTTTCTTATAAAATAAAGGAACTGAAGGCATATTATCAAACAACAGATTATCTGCAGATGAATATATAATTTTCCTCTTATTTTGATTTATTTCAGCCCTTGCTTCCTTCATTAAAGAATCTAAATCATATACCCAATTAGAAGAATTTCCAGTCATCTTCCTAAAAACTCTAACTGAATATATAAGTGGCAAATAAATATCTGGTGTACCATAAATATCTCTTTCAACCCAAATAGCCATATCATAATTTTTATTTGAAAGTGCAGAAATATAATCCTTATAAGGCATTTTTTTCAATGCAACTTTTACACCACCAGCCCTCAAATATTTTTGAATTTTAATTGCAAGACTATCTTGATATTGAAAGCTAAAAAAATTATCTTCAGGATAAATTAATGTAAAAACTCTATCTGAGTCTATTGAAGCAATAAATGAATTTATATCATCTTTATTATAATAAAAATTCTTTTTTACATATCCTAACATCGAAGATGTCAAAAAAGAATAAGCTTCTGTACCATCATATTCATCTGCCAAATCCTTTTTATCAATCAAATAACTTACAGCACGCCTTGAAGAAGCATTTTCAAACTCTTTTTTTTCTGGATTTAAAAGTAAAAAGAAAAGTGATTCTGAAGGGGAATTTACAGAATCAAAATTGGAATCTAATGATTTTTTTTTAAAATCTTTGATAGATACCCCCGTAGATATATCTGTTATTCCCCTCAACATCTGCCTTATACAATAGTCAATATCTGAATATGATTCAAAAATAATTCTATCTAAATAGACGGAATCATTATATCTCACATTTTTATTCAGTATAATTCTCCCACTTCTCCTCCACTCTGAAAAATAGAATGGTCCTGTACCAACTGGATGATAAGGAAATTCTGAATTAAATTTCTTCAAAGCAACTTGACTTGGAATTGCAGAGGCAGGCATTGCCAATTTATATAAAAATAAAACATCAGGTTGAGTAAGAATAATTCTAACTTTATACCTTTCTGGAGTTTCTATTTTAACTATATAATCCCCATATTTTCCAAAAAGATTTTTATAAACACTAAAATTGGAATTAATTCTATTATTAAGCTGACGATCAAAATTAAATTTCACAGATTCAGATGTAAAATCTGTTCCATCATGAAATTTAATATCTTTTTGTAAAAAAAATGTCCAAACCTTATAATCAGATGTCATCCATTTTCGTGCAAGTGCAGGTATTATTGAATTAGATTCAGGATCAAATTTTACAAGACCTTCAAAAATTCCAGAACATACTTGTAAAGAATTAAGATCTTCACAATTAGCAGGATCAAATGAATTCATCTGATTATAAAAGGAAAAAACTGCAACTCCCCCATATTTTGTTTTTTTTGTATAAGCTACTGAACAAGAGAAAAACAAATAGAATAAAAAAACAAACAAGATAAAAAGGACAGCTTTATTTCTATAAATCACTTTTTTCACTTTCTTCTATTTTTTTTTTCGCACTCTTCTTCTATAATGGATTCTTTATTACCATTATCTCTTCTCATAACTATTTTGTCTTCTGCTATTTCTTTTAGAGCAATACCAACTGGCTTCAAGTCTCCTACCTTAATGAGAGGCTCCCAACCTGCATTTAATTGTCTAACTCTTTTTGAAACCATTGAAACAATACTAAATTTACTGTCTGCCTTTGTTAGAAGAACTTCAAGACTTGGATCTATTAACATAATTACTTCTCCTTATAAAATATTACCATTTATATTTAGATAAATCAAAATTTCTGATCAAAAGACGAGAGGCTTTTATAATTGTTTTCAACTCATCACAAGCCTTATCTAATTCGTCATTTATCAGAAGATAATCATATTCTTTAGCTTTTGACAATTCCCAAGAAGATATAGAAAGCCTTTCTTCTATCTTTTCCAGTGTTTCAGTACCTCTGCCAATAAGCCGTTCTCTCAAAATACTTATATCAACAGGAGCAACAAATATATATACAGCTTTAATACCAGCTGATTTCAAATTCAAAGCTCCTTTTACATCTATTTCAAGAAAAACATCTTTTCCCTCAGATAATTTATCTTCAACATCTTTTTTTAAAGTCCCATAAGATGTGTTATAAGTTTTTACATACTCAAGAAATTCATTTTTTCCTACAGAATCATAAAATTCTTCTTCAGTCATGAAATAATAATGAACTCCATTTATTTCACCAGCTCTCGGTGAACGAGTAGTAGCAGAAACAGAACGATATACATTGGAATCTTCTTCCATTATTTTGTCAAGAATGGTTCCTTTTCCAACACCAGAAGGTCCAGAATAGACAAAAAGATTTCCCTTCTTCATGTTTTTCTCCTTTTTAACTAAACTATAATATCATCATTGCATCGCCAAAACTATACATTCTATATTTTTCATTAACAGCCTCTTTATATGCGTTCATTATTCTATCAGTTCCTGCAAAGGCACAGACAAGCATTATAAGCGTTGACTTTGGAAGATGAAAATTAGTAATAAGACCATTTATAGTTTTAAATTTATAACCTGGATATATAAATATATCTGTACTTCCACATCTCGAAATACATTTTCCATTATTTCCCCATGCAGATTCAAGAGTTCTTACAGAAGTTGTTCCAACTGCTATAATTCTCCTATTTTCAGAGATAGCCTTCTCAATCTTAAAAACAGAATCATCAGAAATATGATAGAATTCAACATCCATTTTATGATCTTCTATATTTTCTGTTTTTACAGGACGAAATGTGCCTGGTCCAACATGAAGTGTAACAAATGTATGATCTATTCCCTTTTCTGATAATTTATTTATCAACTCATCTGTAAAATGTAATCCAGCTGTTGGAGCAGCAACTGAACCCTTTTCAAGATGATCAGAATAAACTGTTTGATATCTCTCAGAATCTTGTAACTCTGCTTTAATATATGGTGGCAATGGTATTTGTCCTTCTTTTTCCAATACCTGCCAAAAATCCCCAGTTGTCAAAATATCAGCAAAAACAAAACCTTCTATTGTTTTTCTTTTAACAGTTACTTTAAAAGAACCTTCTCCTGCTGTCAAAACAGTTCCTTCTTTAACTCTTTTTGCTGGTTTCATCAAACATTGCCACTCATTATCTATAGTCCTTCTTATCAAAAAAACTTCAATATTTACTCCATTGTCCTTTTTACATATAACTCTTGCAGGAATAACACGACTATTATTCATAACAAGGAGAGAACCTTTAGGAATCAAATCAACTATTTCATAAAATCTATGATGTTCAAAGGAATCTTTTTCTCTATTTACAAAAAATAGACGAGAGTTACTTCTCTTTTCAGATGGTTTTTGAGCAATCAATTCCTCTGGTAAATCATAATTAAAAATATCAGTAAGCATTATAACTCCATAAACTTTATACTATTAAAAATAACAAGATAACAAGTTAAATTTATTATCACGAAAAAAGCGCCCATAATTTATGAGCGCCTTATTTTATATCGGGACGAAAGGATTTGAACCTTCGACCCCAGCGTCCCGAACGCTGTGCGCTACCAAACTGCGCTACGTCCCGCTTACGCTATCAAAAAATATCAATCAGATATTTTCATAACTTTTGACATTATAACAAAAAGAATAAAAAAAGTCAAACAATTTTTTATATATTTATAAAAAAAGAATTTTTAAATTAAAAATTTATATTCTCTTGACTGCTTATAATATTTAATATATAATAAAATTCGTAATAATCATATTAAAATTTATTAAATTAGGATATTTTGAACAAGTGAAACACATAGAAAAACCAAGACATTATGCACAAAGATTACATCAACTCAGAAAAGAAAGAGGAATGAGTCAAGAAGAACTTGGAAATCTTCTCGGTATTCAAAAAACAGCAATATACAAATATGAAAAAGGACTTACAAGCATACCACAAAACAAAATTGCAAAAATTTGTGATATATTTGGAGTGCCAGCAGATTATCTTTTAGGTCGCTCGAATGAATCTCCTGACGATTTGAGAAGATTTATAAAGATAAAATTATATGATAAATGGACAGCTGATGGTCCAATAGAAGCAAAAGAATCAAATATAGGTTATGAAGTATCAAGTGAAGAATCAAATAAAAAAGAAAGCTCTTTCTTTGCAATAAAATTCATGGGTGAATCAATGTCCCCATTTTATATTGATGGAGACATAGTAATAATAGAAAAAGGTTCAGATTTTAATACAGGAAATGATATTTTATTAACCATTGGAAAATCGGATGCAGTAATAAGAACATGCTCTAAAGAACCAAATGGAATTCTAATAAAAGCAACAAATCATATATTTAATACACAATTTTATAATTTTGATGAAATGGCTTCAATGCCAATAAATATTTTAGGAAAAGTAAGACAAATAATAAGAAAAGTTTAGCCTGTAAAAAAAGAAAGGACTTAAATTTAAGCCCCTTCTTTTTTTTATATTTTTACCAAGGAGTTACATATAAATGTTTATACCCATAAAATGTAACTATATTTTTTATTTTTTTCCAATCTTTTCCACTATTTGTAGAAGAATAGACAAATGAAGCCTTTGCACTTTCTTCTGTTCCATACATAACTGGCTCATTTCCAAAATAACATATAAAAGACGGATTAAAAGGATTTATTGCAAATAGAGGAATATCATCTTGAGTAGCCAGTAAAGTCCAACGTGTTCCACCATTTGTACTGATTCTCAAAAAACATCTCCCATATTCCATTGCATCAGAATCAAGAATATATATTACATTATTTACTCCCCAAAGCATCTTCTGAGTAACTATAGAACCATTCTTATCAATAGTTCTATCTTTCCAAGAAGCACCTCCATCAGGAGTATAAAATAATCCTTCTGAAGTCAATACATAAAATTGTAATGGGTTTGATGGATTTGCAGAAATATCAGTTATATTGGAAGACAAAATCTTTTTAACACCTATTTTTTTCCAATCCTTGCCACTATTTCTTGAAATATATAATCCATCATTTCCACCTGTATATATAATACCTGAATTATAAAAAGGAGCAATAAAAAAAATCTGAGTTGAAGGTAAAGCAAGAGATTTCCAATTATTTCCACCATTTGTACTTACATAAAGTCCAGTATCAGAAAGAGCATATACTACATCTGCCCCATCAAGGCTTGTTTTTATAGTTCTAAAAACTTTATCTTTTCCAAAATGAATTTTACTCCATTTTGTTCCTCCGTCTGAACTTTTCAAAAGCCCACTTGTTGTTGACAAATACATAGTTTTTGAATATTTTGAAAAACACATATCTGTATAATGAGCTGTTCCAATAGATTCAACATAAATAGCAGACCACCCTTGCCCTAAGTTATTACTTACATATACAGCATCATCAGTTAAAGAAAATAATTTTTGTGCATAAACTGGATTAACTATACAAAAAATAAAAAATAAAGATAAAAATATTTTCTTCATAAAAACTCCTAAAAATTTATATTATAAAATATAACAAAATTTTTTAAAAAATAAAAGATGTTTAGACAAGATTTATAAAAAATACAGGAAAAATATTTTTCAATGACTAAATTTAATGACTAAATTTAAAATTTATAATTTCATTATTTAACTTTCTAATTAAATAAATTCTTCAAAAAAACGACACAAAAATGCAAAAAAAAGAAATATCAAATATAATTTCAAAATATAAATTACCTATAACTTTCGCATTACTAATATTTATCATATTAATAGCTTTAATGATAGCAACTCAAATAAGATACATAAGCAAACAGCCATGGTTAACTTATGGAAATATAACTTGGACAAATAATTCAAAAGAAATAATATATACAAGAGAATCTATATCTCCTGAAATAGACGAAAATTATAAAAAATTATTTGAAATAAGAAAAATAAATATTGAAACTCAAAAACAAAAACTACTAGCTTCACTTGACAATGATTCTTCCTCAATAAAACTAATTAAATGTAACCCAGAAAATGATAAAATATATTTTACAAAAATAGAAAATAGAAAACCACAATTATACTATTGTAAAACAGACGGAAGTAAAATCATAGAAAAAATAAATATACCAAGTGAAAATATAGAAAATCTAATTCAAGATGGCGATGATATCATATTTTCAGAATCAATAAATAATAAAGAAAAAAATAGAGATGAATTTAAAATAAAAATTTATAACTCAGTTACAAATGAGATAGAAGAAGTATTCAATACATTTTCAGATACAAATTCTATTGTTGACAATTATAAATTTATAAATGGAGATATATCACCAGATAAAAAATTTTACTGTATCGGAATATGGCATCAAACAGAAGACAATTTAGAAGGAAAAACATCTTTTCTCGTCTATGATAAAGAAGCTAAAATACTGAAAACGACAGAAATTGTTTCCTATGAATCAAATATAACATTTGAAACATCAAAGAATTCAGAAACTGTTGCAATAAAAACATTTGCCATAGACAAAGACGGAATAAAAAAGCCATTACTTCATTTTTATAACTTACTAAATAAAACTTATAAAAACTGTTTTATAGGAAATAATATTGATCCAAATTTTACAATAATACAGTTAAATGATGGAAAAACATTACTAAAGACAGATGACAAAATATATTTAGTAATAATAAATGGAAGTGTAATAAGTGTAAAAATGATATTTGACAAGGAAACTATTCCATTTCCAACAGATGAATTTAATGTATCACCTTCTGGAGAAAAAATAGCATTAATCAGATATGCAAAAGGCAGAAATTTGAAAAGTGAAGTGAGAATTGCAAATATTGACGGTACAAACTGTATAGAATTAATAACACCTGAAGGTCGTAGAACTATGGAGGGAAATCCTTTTTATATATATTTGAGATACTGTAAACTTGTTGTAATAGATTTTATACAATCGATAAAATGATGAAAAAAGGAAAATATAATACAACAAAGAATTTATAATATATAGGGTTTTGTGAAAAAAATTTCCAATTTGGAAATAAAAAACTGAAAGGATTTTTTATGAATCTAAAAATATCATTGTTTGCATTCATACTTTTTTTATCATCAATCGGAATAGGTATGTGCAATTTTGATGAAAATTCTATTTACGGCACTATTATAGACAATACTCCTCCACCTCAACCAAAAGTCTTCAAAAGAGACCTACTTGAAAACAGACAAAAAAGAAATGTCAACAAATATCAACAAGCACCTGCAAATACATCAAATGTAAGAGAATTAAAAGTAAGAGTAAGTTCATATTGCATTGGTGGAATGACTTCAAGAGGAGTTCAAACAAGAGTTGGAGTTATAGCAGTAGATCCTAATATAATCCCTTATGGTTCTAAAATTTATGTTCCAGGATATGGTTGGGGAACAGCTCTTGACACAGGTGGATCAATAAAAGGAAATACAATAGATATATGGATGCCCACATATGGCCAATGTATGCAGTGGGGAGTAAGAAATCTTACAATAAAAGTTGTAAAACCATAATATAATACAAAAAACATGTGAAAAAAGGCGAAGTTTAAAAATTAGCTTTGTCTTTTTTTTATTTCAAAAAGGAAAAATTGACTTATATAAATAAAAAATAAAAGATTCCCTTTTAAATGGAGCTAAAAAAATGAACAAGAACCTTTTAATTGGCATAGCAACAGCAGTTTGTATGTTTACAATGACACCGAAAGGATGGGCTGACGAAGTGGACAAAAGTAAATTTGTCCCAGATTGGGCAAAAAAAGCAGTATGGTACCAAATTTTTCCTGAAAGATTCAGAAACGGAGATGTTTCAAATGAGCCAACAATAGAACAAGTCAAAGGAGCTTGGCCACACGATGGTATATCCCCTTGGGAAATCCATCCATGGGGCAGTGATTGGTATAAACTTCAAGATTATGAAAAAAAGAATGGAAAAGACATTTGGTATAATCTTCAAAGAAGAAGATATGGTGGAGATTTACAGGGAATAATTGACAAACTCGACTATATAGAAGAACTTGGAATAACAGCAATCTATTTAAATCCAATTTTTGAATCCCCTTCACTGCACAAATATGATGCAATAAGATATGAGCATGTAGATCCAAATTTTGGTCCAGATCCCGAAGGAGATAGAAAATTAATGGAATCTGAAACAGATGATCCAGCGACTTGGCATTGGACAAGTGCCGATAAATTGGCTCTTGAACTCATAAAAAAAGCCCACAAAAGAGGAATCAGAGTTATTTTTGACGGAGTTTTCAATCACATAGGCATTAGAAGCAGAATGTTTGAAGATCTCAACAAAAATCAACAAAATTCCAAATACAAAGATTGGTTTGTAGTTAAGTCTTGGAGAGATCCTGAAAAAGGAATAGAATTTGACTATGAATCATGGTATGGATTTAAAGAGCTTCCAGAATGGAAAGAAATTGAAACTGGATTAGCTCCTGGTCCTCAAAAATATATTTTTGACATCACAAAACGCTGGATGGATCCAAATGGCGATGGTGATACTGTAGATGGAATAGATGGTTGGAGACTAGATGTTGCATTCTGTGTAGGTCATCCATTTTGGAAAGCTTGGTCTAAACATGTTAAAACAATAAATCCAGAAGCATACATGACAGCTGAAATAATAGATACTCCTGAAGTCAATAAACCATATTTACAAGGAGATGAATTTACAGCTGTAATGAATTACAATTTTGCATTTGCTGTAACAGAATTTTGTGCAGGAAAAAATGGAAAACAACTTTCACCAACTGAATTTGACAAAGCACTAAAAGATTTGAGAGAATCTTATGAACCTGATTACACATATGCAATGCAAAATTTAATTGACAGCCATGATACTGCAAGAGCAAGTTCAAATATTGTAAAT
>JBGUKW010000160.1:0-7760 GCA_045114665.1 Candidatus Xenobia bacterium
AAAATAAGTCTAAACAGGCGAAGATATTTAAAATTAACATCATTAGTTATTGGACTGTCTTTATCAAACCACAATAAAGTTTTTATATTGTCCATTTTTATATATCCGTTAATATCATTTAAAGAAAAACGATACTTCATATCACCTGCTTGAAGTCCGTCTCTCATATCACAACATAACCAAATACAAGTTCCGTCTTGTATAGCATGTCCTGTCGTTCTATTAAAAGGAGGTAAACTACTTGCACTTGTACCAGTTGCTATACATTCAAGATACTGAAAAGGTGATAATCCTACAATCTTTACAACATCACCAACTGCATAAGCTGTTGAATCTTGACGAAGAGGAAGGAAACTCATTGCGTTTATTTGTGTCAAAAGAGGATAAAGGGTTTGCCAACTCTTAACACCTCCTACTTCAACCACTTGGGACATAGTTCCTGTCTCTTTATCTATTACAACTTTGCCAGTCGTCTCTGTACTTGCAGAAGGTAGCACTTCAACTTCTTCAGAGATTCCTATCGCACCGTTAAAAGAAGTGTTCTTTACACCACTAACATCAATAACCAAAGGACTTCCATTAATGTAAAGTCTGTTATTAACATAAGTCAATCCGTGAACAGGATTTGAAGTATTAAGAGGCTTATCCACATGGTCAAGGAAATCACGATAAGTAACAGTACCTACTGAATTATTAACATTAATATTTGGAGTGTTCTCAAATATTAAATCCAATTTCACTGTATAAATCGTGTTTGTGTTTTCAATAAGTTTTACACCTTCAACATTATACCCATAAGCTAAACATATATTAGCATTCTCTGTTGTTGAACCCATTAAAGCTATCTCTTTTACAAGATATTCTCCGTTTTCATCGAAGGTCGAAACATTGTCTGCAGAGAAATAGCCAATAATTTTTATATGGTTATATTCTTCAACTACATCACTGCCATTTCGTTGGTATGTTTGACCTTTAATATAAGTTTCTTGAAAGTCAATATTGAATTGAACAGGTGATTCGTCTTGAATAGCTTGTTCATCTTCATCATAAGATGAACCAAAAACAAAATGAGTTAATGTAAGTTTGTAATTTGTTGTATTTGTAAAGGCTGAAAGCCCTGCGTTTGTTAGTTTTAATTGTATCATATTAAGCTCTTTCCTGTCGATATGAAGTAGTTTACCGACAAATAAGGATTCATAATGTTAAAGGCTTGTCCGCTACCTTTTGAGTTCTCCGAAATAGAAATATTATTTTGATTTGCTGTAGCTGTTAAACTATAAAAATGTCGTGGATAACCAATAGGATAAGGGAATAAATTTTTATCATCTTCAGTATCATTTAAAGTATATGTTGTATTATTATCTTTTGAAGTCGTTGAAACATCATGTTTGTGAGAAGGCATGTGTTGTATTTCTAATTGTCTTGTTTCACTTCCACCTGTTGCACCTAAACTATGAGAACCGTTAACACCTAACAGCATTCTTCCCTGAAGATTAGGTAAATTAAAATTATCCCCACTCCCTCCGTGTCTGTAGCCTATGGCTGTAAACAATTCGGTATAAGTTGTTTTACTCACACTTGCACCATTACAGAGTAAATAACCTGCAGGGGCTGAAGATAAGTCAAAAGCATTGATTAAACCTGCTTGCATAGTTGAACACCATTTAACTCCGTTCCAATAGTGTGGAATTCCACTCACTATTTCAATCTTATCATAACTCTTATAAACAAAAGCAGTGTTATTTGAATCAAAAGCCAATCCATAAGGTTTATGAGCTATAAAAGTTCCGTTAATTGTGTTTCCTTCAATGTCTTGAAAAGCCAATGTATAATCATTACTTGCAATCCTCAATGTGCTACCACTTACCATATTCACTTTTGGCACAAATACAATCGTGTCATTATCGATGAAAGTTTCTTCAACACCACTATTGACTAAAGCTAAGGTTGTTGAATCATTAGTTTGTGAAAATAAATGCCGTGTAAAATCGCTATTATGGGATATAGGGGTTGCATAAGAGGGAGAAGTATTAACCTGCAATCTTCCTTGTGTTAGTGTCTCTTTGATTGAAACGACATAGTTGATAGGACTTCCAGCAGGGATTAATAACTGTTGTTCTTCACTAACCAATGCGACATAAATTAAAGATTCTTCAGAATTAGAATTCTGTCCATATATACCGATAGAGTTATAATCTAAATCATTTTCGAGTTCACTTAAATTAAAAGATAAGTCAATTTGCGTATATGTTCCGTGGTCGGTTAATGCTATTTGTGAACTTTGCAATATTTCAGGACTAATAGCGGTTAACTCTTCAGGTGTTGTTGGTGTTTGTGAAGATAACACAGCCTTGGTAATTGTTAGTTTTTCACCTGCTAAAAGTTTATTTAAAATGCTTCGTCCTGTCGTTGTTAAATATATATCAAATGTTGAATCACTCATTTAGATATTTATCCTTATATAAATTTAAATATTTTTTGCATAAATCTCTTATTGCGTTTGCGTTCTCTGTCTTTTCTGTTATATACTCATCTTCAATTAATAGCCAAGAATCTAATTCGTCTAAATAATGTTTTATAGCCATATTAGCTTTTATATTTTTAAGTTTTTCAGCCGTTAAATTACCAACTATTGTTGAGGGGCTATATGAATCTGCATAAGAATTAAAAGCAGATTGCGTTATGTTATTACTCTCAATGAATCTTTTTACAGTTTTAACAGCAATATACCAAGTTGCTATTTGCTCTGTGGTTAAAGTATTAAGTTCGTTAAAGTAAGTTTCTTTTTCTTCTTGTGTTAAATTTTCTTCTTCAAGTAAATCTTCCCAAATTGGAGAATCTTCATAGCTATTTCCATTTGAAAAGTTTGTTTTTAAAAAAAGATTATTAAGAGTAGGAAAAGGCTCTATAAGATAAAAACCAGTGATAGGATTGAACCAAGCCTCTGCAATCATATAATTATTATATGTTTGATATGAAAGGTTATTATCTTCTAAATAGTTTTCAAAGAAAGTTTGTGAATTAAAAGCAGGAATATCATTGCTATTATCAATCCATATTACCTGTTCATCTTTACTTGATTCCCACGCTGTATTAATACCTATTATTATAAAATCTCCACTATTACAATAATTAGGTTTATATTTACCTAACATTGTTGTTGAAAAATTAAACAATAAATTTAAATCTATCAACCCTTCGTCTTCTGCTTCAAAGTTATTATCAATCCAAGAACGCAAACTTTTCATTATATTAATTAATGAAATAACGGTAAGTATTTCACGCAGGCTTCGCTTTTCTGTATTGATTACACGAAAATGATAAGGCTCTCCACTGTACTCAAACCATTCTTCCACTTTTGCATTTGGAATGATTAGCTGAATAGAATGTTCAACAGCATACTTTGTGCCTTTTCGTCTATGTAGTTGAATGGCTTCTTTTACAAGCCTCTTCTTTTCTTCAAGCGTTTTACCAATAAAAAACAATTCACTATTTAACTGCCACGCTATGTGCTGAAGTACAGCCTCACTTGCATTGTCTATATCGTATGAAGCCTTTGCCCATTTTGTGGTTGTCATCATTTGTTGAAGTTCAGTATTAACTACTTCACAAATTTGTTTCATTTTTTCGTCTTCTAAAAGACTCTGTGAAACCAATTTTGTTAAATCAATATCATAAATGTTCATGAGGTATAGCCACCTTCTATGATATTATTAGTACCTGTAATCTGTGCATATTGATGTTTGTTTAATGCTACATAGTTTGCAGGTTGTCTAACCTCTACTCTTTTTGCTCCTGCGTTCTTAACTAATTTAATTAATTCAGAAGGGTCTATACCTCTTCCAAGTTTTGAGCGTTGCCATATTATATAATCATTAACAGCTTTTTGGACATTAGATTTTATAGTATCTTGATTAACAGAATCTGTAGAATAAATCCAGTAAGTTAAATTTATTTGATAATTTACAGCTTGTGCAGTTTCTATAGTAACATTATCTGTAAATGGTCTCCTTTTGCTATTTGAATTACCTAAAAATTCTTGAATTCTTGCATATAATTCAGAATTTGTTTCCAATGCTCCGTCTTTTGTCAAGATACAGATATTAACAAAACCTGCCGAAGGTGTATAAGAATCTACATCTATAATCGTGTTACTCATACTTTTTGCCCAGTAATTATAACTATCCATAGAACCTGCTGTTGAAAACTTATCTAAGGCGTTTCTAATCCTCATTTTGTAGTCATAATCACTTTCAACATCATAGCCTCCTGAGGTTGTTGTTATATTAGATACTTCCGTATCTACAGAGGCTATTGGATTCATTATATAATTAATCTGTCCTACTGTATAATCGTTCCCTACTATACCTGCTTCAGTACATTCAGCTTGAATTGTTCCAACTGTTTCACCTGCAGGTATAATTAAATCATTTGTTGTTATAAAAGTAGTACCATTTGAACTTTGACATCTTGTACCTGTTGGAATAGTTAAGGCTTCATCAAGTTCTTCAGATAATGTAAATTGAAGAGTGGTACTTGCAGGAATTGCCTCTAATCTCTCACAGTCATTATTCGCTCCGTAGTTGTCAAGGTAATCGCCTTCCATGTAAGCTAAAAAAGTTTGTTTTATGTATTGAGCATTTCTTGCTTCTTGTACGCACATTCCATAAGCTACACCTGAATAAAAAACATAGACAGGGTCTGCAGGACTTAAAGATTCACCAAATTTATTTTTGTGAGTTTCTATCAATCTATTTAATATCGTTGTTGTTGATTCAATTCCAAAATCAAGCTCAGGTAAGTTTAATATGTTTAATATGTTACTCATGCCGAGCCTCCTGTTTGTTGATTATATACAGCCATAAGGCGGTCATAAGTTAAATCATTTCCACTTTGTGTTACTGTATTAATTGCATTTTTAAGTTGGTTTATATTTACAGACGAAGAAGAAAAAAAATAACAGACTATGTTTATTAGTCTGTTAGTCGCTCCTTGAATTAGTGAAGTAAAACGAATTTGTATTCCTTCTCCAAAAGTACCACCATTAAGTGTACTTTTTATATTTTTTATTAGTTCTAAAAAAACAGTTACTTTATTTTTCTTGTTGTTTAGAACCTTTGTCCTAATTAAACTCTCAATCAAATATTACCTCACCTCCCACTTGTACTTCTGCTTCTCCGCTTTCTTCACGATTTATTTTTATCCAATCTATTTTAAATTCAGGTACAAATTCACTTGCTTGTATCATTATTTTATTTTTAAGTTTAGTGTCTTCATAAATATTCACACTGTCGATTGGATGTTCTATTCCAAAATTTCGATTTAAAATAGCGGAATGAAGAAAAGTAGCTAATAAAAAAATCATTCGCTGTCTTATTTTGTCTTCTTCTGTTTTTAGTATTATTTGCCACGATTTATTTTTTGTTGAAATAATCATTTATCCTACTCCCATTCCTATATCCGTGAAGCTATAAGCAGTATCTATAAGTTTGCTTTCACCTTTTAAGTTTTCATCAGCTTTTAAATTGTACTCTATTAAATCAAGTTGAAAATCTGCACCTATACAATTTCCGTTCAGCCATTGGGTTTCTGTCATCGTGTATGAATTTAAACAGAAAGGATTTTTACTAAAAGGTTTATCGCCCATAATTAAGTAACCGTATAAACCTTTTTCAATCATTTCATCTAACTTTTCCTTAACCTCTTGTGGTGGAGAACCGAATTGACTATAACACTGAATGGTAAATTTAACTTGATCAAGGTCATAGCCAAGATATGTTAAAATAGGACGACCATTAATAATACTCGTTTTGTTGGTCAACATTGTACGAGTATTCGTTTTGTCTTTGTAAGTCCTTATTTTCTCTAAGTCGTTTACTTCAAAAACAATATCACCAAAAGAACCTACTTTCATAAGCCCTCCTTATGGGAATATAACTGGTGTAGTAGTTTTAACTTGAACACCAGCATCTGTAAACCAGTGAGCGTGAGAGGTAAATACAAGACCACTAATATTAGCGTCTCCACTAAGTGTTGATAAGCCACTAACACTTAAAGTATTATTGAGCGTAGTCTCTTTTGCAACTTGTAGAGTATCACTTAATGTAGTTGCTTTTGTAACTCCTAATGTTCCGCTAAGAGTTGTATTACCTGTTACCCCTAAAGTATTGGATAATGTAGTTGCTCCAGTTACTCCTAATGTCCCTCCGACAGTAGTTGCTCCTGTTACTCCTAAAGTACCGCTTGCTGTGGTAGAAGGTGAAGTAATTGCGAACGAAGTAGAAGCAATAGCATTAATATTAGTTTTTGCATTTAGATTAATTCCAGTATCACTCACAATATCTGTTGTCTTTGCTAATACTCCATAATCTTCATATTGCATAACATGCTCATTGGAGTTTTGGACAATCTCTTCACTTGCTATTAATGAGATATTATCACCAGTGATTATAGTAGAATCAGCATTAACTACATAATCATCACCCATTATAGAAATCTTTTCAGCGGTATTCTGTAAATTTTTTCCAACTGTCTCTATAGTATCTGCTTGTATTTTTAAAGACTTAACATTAAGAACCAATTCACAATCAGGAGCATTTACAGTTAATGCTTTTTTGTTCTTATCGTATTGTAAATAATTTCCGTCCTCAAATTGAATATATCTAATTCCCTCTGTAAATCGTGGTGGCTTGTCTTTTTCTGAATACATAGAACCGACTATATACCCATCTTGATTACCTTCGTAAGGCATAAGCACCAAAACCTGCTCACCAAGTGAATACTGGAAATATGTTTTGTCTTTATTTGTAGAGGGATAAAGAGGTTGAAACCAATAACTTTTTACATTATCATCCTGTTCAAATTTAACACGATACAAACTCTTTTTAAGGTCAATTTCATTAATGATACCTACCTTAATCATATCCTCTAAGTTGTTATAAGTGTTCATTTCTTCCTCATTCTTCCTCTTGTTTTTCTTGCTTTTTTAGCTCGTACTCTTCGAGGCGGTACAGTAACAGTAGTCTTAACTTCAGCATTTTGTGATTCAATACCACGAAGTTTTACAGTGGTCATATACCCTGCAGAACTTCCACTATGTACAACTTCTTCAACGAGATACTTTCTTGAAAATTTTCCGAAGTCTTTTAATTCCCAAACAACCCCTGCTCGTGTGTATGGATTACCAAGAGGTAATGTAAATTGTGCAACCCATTTTCTTTTGTTCTTTTCCTTCAAAGCGTTCTTTGCTAATTTCTCTGCAGAGCCTCTATCGGCTACACGCTTTTTTACTATTAACTTTCTTTCTACACCTTCTATATTTTTATCTGTAGCTGTAGAACGAATAATCCCTTTCTTTTTGGAATTCGTAGATACCACTTCAGCAGATTTAAAAATCTTTGTGAAATCCACATTTAAAGACCTATTAACTAACTCGGTCTCTGGTGTAATAGTCATCATCACTTTGCCTTTTTCTAACTCTTCCTCTTCTTGAATCCATAAAACACTTTCTTTGGTTTTAGGGTCTGTTGTTATTTTCATGCATTTCTGTTGTTCAACGGTTAGCTTATACAGAAACTCTAAATCAGTTTGATTAGTTTGCTGAACTCTATCATATTTAAAGTCTTCACCTTTAAAAACTAATTTGAGTTTACAGATTTCAGCAATTTTAGAGGCTATAGTTTTTAAAGAGGTTTTTTCCCAAGGCTTGTTTTTTATTTCTCTACTTGCTGTTGAAACAATAGGTAAAGCTCTTGCCCTTA
>JBGUKW010000161.1:0-24690 GCA_045114665.1 Candidatus Xenobia bacterium
GAGAGAACTCGTAAGACCTCTAATTTAAAATAGAGGCAAGGTTCGTTAATATCCCAGAATCCCCTAAATTTATGGAGAGTATGTCAACACAAAGTATATGTTTAACTTCTAAAAATAACCATTCTTTTTCTAAGTACATTTTTATAGAAACTACTATAGAAAATTGAAATCGTCCTAATTTTTTTCTCCTTGCTTGCAAGGAGCGAATTTGTTAAATTATACCTAAAAATTTTGTTTACTTGTGAAATAGTGCCTATTTTTGAAAATTATTTAACTGCAAAATTAATAACAAAAATTGATTTCTGTACAAAAAACCGCACAAAAGTTGCTCATTTAGAATTTAGTTGCGGTGAAGTAAAAAATATAAAAGGAGAAAAAGACATGAATAAAAAGTTTTTTTTATCGACAATTATATTAGTGTTTATATTTACATGTAATATATTTGCCGAGGAATACAAGGATATTCCGAATCTTGCCAAAGTAAAAAAACAGGTAAGACATTATTATAAAAAAGGTCAATGGGAAAAAGACCTTGACACACAATATACAAAAGCCGACAAAATACTTGATGAATACGAAGGAGACAAAAGCAAAACAGCGATCGTTTTTGATATTGATGAAACTGTTTTGACAAGCTACTATTTTTTAGAAAAAATAGATTTTGCCTATGAATCATTTCTTCCACAATGGGCATCATTTGTTTTAAAAGGAGATGCCCCCGCAATGCCAAGAGCATTAACTTTTTACAGAAAAGCTCAAAAAATGGGATTTGCAACTTTTTTTGTTACAGGAAGACCAGATAAATATAAAAGCATATCTGAATACAATTTAAATGCCCAAGGATTTACAAATTATACAGGTCTCTACCATCGTCCACAAACACATAAAAAAATAAAAAGTGCATCAGAAGCAAAAACAAAGGCAAGAGAAGATATAGAAAGTAAAGGATATAAAATTTTATTGAATATTGGAGACCAAGAAAGTGATTTAGCTGGTGGTCATGCCGAAAATACTATTTTATTACCTAACTTAATATATATAATACCATAAAAAATTGAAAACATTATTAAAACAGGATTTTTTTTTTCAGCAATAGAAATTATAAAGCTGAAATGTAATAATAATTAAAGATGGAGGTTTCCCATGCGTAAAATATTATGCCTATCAACACTTTTTGTGTTGTTAGCTCTAATGGTTCAAGCTGTTCATGCTAGCGATTGGGATATATATGTAAGAGGAAAATTGATGACAGATACAAAGATATCAGAAAATCGCTTTTATGTCCCAGTAAAACCATTTTTAGATGCAATGAAATTTAGTTATATCCAAGATGACAGAGGTATTTTACATGTCTCAAGAGAGCCCGGATATAAACGCTCAATAAATTTTTCAGGTGCTAATGCTGGATTCGAATTTAACAACAACACATTCAATGTTCCACTAAAACATTTTGATAACAAACCTTATGTGGATCTCGAAATACTTGCTTCAAAAATGGGACTCGAATTGACTAAAACACCACAAACAGGAATTATAGATGTTGTTGATAAAGTTGCTCAAGTAAAACATCAACAAGCCATAGCAAAAATGGAAGCTTATGAAAAAAGATTAAAAGCTGAACCAACAGATGACCCAGGTCAAGGTGGTTCTGCTGACTACGATCCAACTCAGCCTGTAAAACAAGTTGGAGATATAGAAGGATTTCTTGATGAATCACAGTGGGAAGCAAGATGGAGAGCTACTGTTAAAAACTATGCAGATAAGCCAGTAAACAATGTAAGAGTTATATTACATATAATTGATGGCAATGGTCAAGATTTAGACAAACAAGTAAAAGTTGTTGGAACAATGAATCCTGGTGATCAAGCATCAGCTGATTTCTACTGGCAGAGCACAACACATATAAGAGCAAATCCAAAGATTGAAATACAGCATGATCCTCTTCCAGAAACACAAAAACAAAAATTGATAGAAACAAGAAAGAATGATAGACCTGCTGAAGAAGGAAAGTAATTAAAAATAAAAAAGCTATATGGCAAAATTTGTCATATAGCTTTTTTATTTTTATAAAACTATTCTAAAAAGATTCAGAAAATTTCTTACCACCCAAAATATGAAAATGGACATGAAACACTGTCTGGCCTGCATCTTCTCCACAATTTGCGATAACTCTAAAACCTTTATCCAAACCAACTTTTTTGGCAATTACAGGAATTTTTTCAAATATATAAGCAATATCTGCAGAATTTGAACTATCAATATCAGTCAATTTAGCAAAATGCTTTTTTGAAATAACAAGAAGATGAATAGGAGCCTGTGGGTGCAGATCCTTAAAACATAAAATACGGTCATCTTCATATACCTTATCTGAAGGTATTTGCCCAGAGGCAATTTTACAAAAAATGCAATTTTCCATTTTTTACTCCATAATAGATAATAATAATATTATAATAATAACACAAATAAAAAAAAATTCAATGAAGGTTTAAAAAATATAAGAAAGAATTTATATATAGTAGAAATAAAAAAAAAGAAGGATATCTATGAGTCAAATATCTTATTCAGGACCAGATTCAGAAATTCAAAGAGAAATCCATGATAAAATAGAAGCATTGTCAAGAATTGCAGACATAGCTAAACAAGACAATCACATAAATATACTTTTTGAACAATTTCTCGACATTTTAATAGAAATGGTAAACCTCGATAGCGGAATTGTAAAAATATTAGACCCGAGAAAAACATTTTTCCTAAAATCAGAAACATTTCATGGAATATCTCAAAAATTCTTAGAAAAAAGTTCAGGTAGTCCTATTGGCGGATGTCTATGTTCGTTAGCAATGGCTCAGAAAAATATAGCATATACAGCTGATATAGCAAGAGATAGAAATACTCCATGTGCTCTTTGTAAATCTGAAGGATTCAAATTTATTGCCTGTATTCCCATTGTTTGTAGTAACGAATCAATAGGAGTAATTCAACTTGCCTCAAATAAAATTATAAAACCAAAACCTGCTGATATTGCATTAATGGAATGTGCTGGAAAAATTTTCAGCAATGCAATGGAATATTTCCAACTGACAAAAACCAATAATAACAATAAAAAGGCAAATGATATATATCTATCAATACTAAATGAAGCATTACTAAGAGTAAATGCCGAAAATTTGCAAATAGTAGATGTCAGTGAATACGCTGTAAAATTAATGGATATTCCAAAAGAAAGCCTGATAAATACTCCTATTTCTTCAATTTTTGGAGATGGTATATCCAAAGAATTGCCAATTTTAGCAGAAAATAAATCTTCGATAAATGCAATAATAGGTTCAAAGCAAATTGAATGTATATTAAAAGTATATTCCTCAATCAATGATATAACTGGTGATTATACACAATTTGTCATATCAATAGAAGTTGCAAACAAAGAACTTTCAATACAGGAAAGATTTGATATCTTTAAGAAAAGTATGTCTGAGTTCATGACAATACTTTCAAATATTGATGTCAAAAATAATGTTCAAGATTTTTGTAATTCAGCAATGATAAAAATCGACTCAATATTGCCAGTCATGCAATCGACATATTTGATATACTTTTTTGATCGTTCTGAAAATCAACTTCAAATGATAGCACACTCTGGTTTTTCAGCAGATTACATAAATGAAAATGCTATCATATCATCCGAAAATTATGAATATAAAAATGTTCTAAATACAAAAAAAATATATTCAGCATCTGATGAAGAAATTGGTGGTTGGAAAATAATAGTTCCTCTCATATATTCAGGAGAATCAAGAGGAATAATGATTTTAATATCTGATCAACAATTAGAAGAAAGCTTACAAAATACTAAAGTATTATACGCAATGGGAAGTCTTGTTGCTGTAATCATGGAAAAACAAGCACTATATGATTCATTAGAAAATACAGCAACAATAATAAATAATATAAAATCAAAACCAGATATTATATTAAATTCAATAACAAGTCAATCAAAAAATACTTCAGATAGAATAAAGAAGTTATTTGAATCAGCCCTATCTATTTCAAATTGCGAAAAAGTAATATTGACAATAAAGAAACCGAATGAGACAAAACAATATTCTTTGATAAAAGGTGGAGAACTTACTGTTGATAATAATGATGTATTAGCAGGATCAAGAGAAGCCTATGTATTGGAAAATGGAGAAGCTGTATATAGCACAGATATAGAAGACGGTGATTCTGAATTTGTAGGTGATGAAGATTCAAATTATAGATATATTGCGGTAATACCTGTAATATTCAACCACATGATAATAGCTTCAATGAGATTTGAAAGCAATGAAATAAATGAAGATTTTCCAACAACTCTAATAAATATCATTGCAAATATCATACTTTCAAATATAACAATACATCAAAATAAACAAAAAATAAAGAAACAAGCTGAAGAAAAAGAAAGTATAGAAAGACATCTTGAAAAGGCAAAAGAATCATTGGCAAATGAAGAGCAACAAAATATAGAGCTAAAAGAAACTAACTTCTCAATGACTCAAGAACTCAATGAAATAAGAGCTAATAATGAAATCAGCAAAAACAAAATAAGAGAACTGAAACAAGTTATATCTGAAGTTACTTCAGATAAAGAATTACTCGAAAGAGAAAAAATCAAACTAAACAACAAAATAAAAATAGCATTAGAAAACGAAGAAAAACAGAAAACAGCTGTTTCAGAGAAACAAAGACAGCTTATAGAGGAAAGAAAAAATTTTCAAGAGGAAAAAGATAGTTTAACAAACGATATTGAAAACCTCAAACAAAAATTAGTTTTAGAACATGATAAAAGCGAATCATTAAAAGCAGAACTTAAAACAGAACAAGAGTCATCTGCTAACTTTAAAAAAATAGCTGAAGAAGAAAGCAACAGACAAAAAGAAAAAATTAAGGAATACGAACTTGAACTTGAAGAAACTGTTGCAAATGTTGAAGCTCAGATACAAGAAGAAATAGATAAATACGAAAAAGAGATAAAAGCTCTGACATCTTCTCATGATAAAGAAAGAAAAAAACTTGTACAAGAGCATGAAGAAGAAAGAAATCAAATGATTTCAGAACATAAACAAGCTATAAAAGATCTTATAACTGAACATGACAATAAAATAAAGCAAAAAAACATCGAAAAAGAAGAAATAATTGACGAATATGAAAGCAAGATAAACGAATTAAATCAAGCTCTTTCTGACGAAAGCATAAAGCTAAAGTATATGAAAGAAGTTGAAGAAAAAATGGCTGTTTTGAAAGAAAAAGCAGACGAAGCACTCATGTCAGCCGATCAAAAATCAAAGAAAATGCTTATGATTCTATCTGTAAAAACAAAAGAGATAATACAATCCACAGAATTAGAATCAATCAAAAATATCGTCAATGAAACAGGCAAGCTCATAGATTCTGATTATCAGGACATCGTTGTAGAAAATACAGATAGATTGAAACAAGAAATAATAAATAAAAGAGCTGTATTTAAAAATAAAGAAAATTCTATTCGTTTGATATGGAATTCAATAACAGATACAGCAATAAGAAGAGTTGAGGAAATAAAATCTGTTGCAAAAATAAAAGAAATAATAAAATCAGCTAGGTAAATAATATTAAAAAAAGCAGGTAAGAAAAATCTTCCTGCTTTTTTTAGCAAATAATTTTAAAGCTATGAAAAAAAAAGCAAGTATTATAATACCAATATACAATAGTGAAAAATATTTAGAAAAGTGCATAGAATCTGTTTTAAATCAAACAGAACAAAATTACGAACTAATACTAATAAATGACGGTTCAAAAGATTCCTCTGAAGAAATCATGACTAAATATAAAAATAAATACCCTGATAAAATAAAAATATTTAGTCAAGAAAACAAAGGAATAGGAGAAACCAGAAATAGGGGTATAAAAGAATCAGACGGAAAATACATATTTTTTATAGACAATGACGATACCATAAAAAAGGATTATTTAGAGACATTTATAAATGAAGCTGAAAAAAATGATTTTGACATGGTATTAGGTGGTTATGAAACCGTAGATGAAAACAATAAAATAATTTTACAAACAATACCACAAAATACAGAATGGTCTTTTTTAAGAATAATATCGCCTTGGGCAAGGATATATAAAAAAGATTTTTTAACAAACAACAATCTCAAATTTCTTGACACCAAATTAGGTGAAGATGTCTCATTAAATGTCCCCGCTTTTTTTATCTCTAAAAAAAATAAACTGTCAATAATAAAATATTGTGGATATAAATGGTTTCAAAGAAATACATCTGAATCAAATTCAAATCAAAAAAACACAAAAAAATGGACTGAGGCTCAAAAGACATTAAAACACATTTTACAAATAATAGATACAGAAAAATTGACAAAAGAAAAACAAAAATTATTGGAATGTTTTTTTATAAAATTTTCAATAAGATTTCTGCTATACACAGGAAAAAATTCTAAAATTGAAGACTTTATCGAAACATCACGAGAAATTAAATCATTTTTAAATGAATATTTTCCAAACTTTTTAAACAAGAAAAACTTCACAATAACATATCCAAAAGGAGAACCCCTACAAGTAAATGTTATTATTTGTATTTTTAAACTAATTTTAAAATTAGGTCTTGAAAAAATATTTGCAAAATTTTATACAAAATAATAAAAGGTAAAAGAAAAGAAACAAAAGAAATTAAATATTGTATATAATAATTCACAAAATCAATAATTCTGGAGAGAAACAATGGACGGAAAAATTGGTTCAGATATAAGCTCTAAAAATTTTTACTCTATTTTTAAAGGACGTACAGACAGGGTTGCTATATATAACCAACCAACAAGTAAAGTAATATCCATTGAAGTAAAAAAAGGCGATTGGGAAATAACAAGTAGAACAGAAGCACACTTAAAAGGTCAAACACGACTTGCACTTTACAACCATCTTTCAGACAATACTTGTACTTGGGCAAATGTAATATTTGATGAATCAACAAAAACTCCAACATCAAGAAACTCACTCTTATTTGCTCAAGACTGTGCTAAGCTTGGACTTACCGATGTCAAAAGAGAAAGAACAAAAATAAAAGGTGAAAACTATGCCTGTTGGATGTTCTTTGACAAACCGATATCTGCAAAAAAGATAAGATATCTAATTGGTCTTATTTTTAAAAGACTTGATATAAAACAAGCTGAAATATTGCCAGCAGAAGACATGCTGACAACAGGTAGTCAAGGAAATTATGCTTGGCTCCCATATTTTGGTGGAAGTGATAAATGGATAGATCCAAGTGGAGCTCCAAGAGTTGACTTAGGTTCAAAACAGGGATTCACTGTCTTTTTAAACGATAACGGAGAACCATTAAAAGCTCCATGGGCAAGAATTCATAAATATACAGAAGAAGAAATAGACAACGCTATTCTATATATTGACGAATATATTCCATCTGATCCAACTCCAAATGAAGGTATAGAAATAAAAGACTCACACATAAAGAAAATACTGGAAAAATGTGAGGCTGTTAAAAATATAATTACAGAACTCAAAAAAACAAACACACTAAATGACAAAATAGTTGAACTATTAGGACCAATGTTTGTTACATGGAATAGAACAGATTATTTCCATAAACTCATATCAAAAACAAAGGGATATGACAAAGCATTTATTGACAAAAAATTGGCTTCTTTACCAGTAGGAATGCCTTTTACTCCTTGTGCTGCTTTTAAACAAGCTGGATATTGTCCAGCTGATAAAAAAGAATGCTTTACCCCAAAGCCACCAATTGTTGAAAGATATGGAAAACTCGAAGAAGATACAACAGCCGACAAAGAAAAATACAGACAATTTTCTCCTGCAATATGGGCATTCCAAGCTATTAGAGAGAGAATATCAGAAGAAAAAGATTCAGAAACAGCTGTTATTGATATAGACACAGTAGATTTTTCAGACCAACTGACCATATTTGAGCAAGAATTGGCTGAACAAAGAAATCTAATAATAAAAAATAGACGTCCCTGTTCTGGTTTATCAACAGGATTAAATTGTCTAAACAGAGATTTAGATGGACTAAGACCTGATTTTCTGACAATAGTTGCAGGAGTTCAAGGTTGCGGAAAACACACAATTTGTTCACAAGCTATGGAGCATTGTGCAGCTGAAAAGAAAACCGCAATATATATAACTTATGGAGATACAAAATCTACAGCAGCTTCTAAAATGTTAGCAAGATGTAGTGGAATCGATTATAGAAAAATAATCAGAGGAACATTAAGTGATGAAGAAATGGCAAGAATTGCCGATACTTCCCAAAAATTAAAAGACACTTATGGACCATATATGTACTTCATTGAAGGAAATGATTCAATGGGAATCAAAAAAATAAGAATGATTCTCGACTCAATGGAAGCACACCTATTGATTATTGATTCATTAAATATGATTCCATTCATTTCAAAAAATCAACTTACAGATGTACCTTCAAGAATTGAACAAAATGTGAGACAGTTAAAAACCCTTGCAAGATACAAAAAAATTCCAATACTTGCTACTTTCTCAACAAGAGATAAAGATAGCAACATCTCAGAACTTGTATATATTGAATCCCTTGTCATGCAAGCATGTGACAACTGGATTCAACTCGAAGAAGGTAAAAAATCAATAGAACAAGCCAAAGAATATTTAATGTATATAAGAAAAAATAGAGCTGGAGATAAAAATTTAGCTTATAGATTGGCATATCAACCATTCCTTCAAAGATTTGTGGAGATGAAATAATGAAAAAAATAGCTTTTGTTTTCATTCTTATTTTGGCTTTTATCATAAGTATAAATGAAAATATAGAAGCCAAGGGTAAAAAACAACCTAAAATACCTAAAGTTTTGACACACGACGATATAATTAAGAGAATAAAAAAATCAGGTGGAACTGTTTTTCCAGTAGGTCAAGAAAATAAAGGATATGCAAAGTATTTTACTGGAAAAAGTTATTTAGCTCCACTATCAGCAGATGAAGACATACAAATTGCAAATGTAACATTTGAACCAAATTGTATAAATCACTGGCATAAACATCATAAATCCTGCCAAATTTTAGTTGGAGTATCTGGAAAAGGTTATTATCAAATAGAGGGAGAGCCTATAAGAACTATTGAACCAGGTGATACAGTAACAATTCCAGCAGACACTAAACATTGGCATGGAGCTACTGAGAAAAGTTGGTTTCAACATCTTTCTATAATGAAAAAAGGTACTAAAACAACTTGGTTAGAACCTGTACAAAGAGAGAAAAAATTAAAAACTACAAAGAAACAATCTTCAAAAGAAGAAACTTCACAAGAAGAAAAAGAGGGGAAGGATACACAAAATGATAAAGATAATAAATAAATTGCTTTGTTCGTCTGCTGTCGCCTTTTTGCTTATGGCACTTGTAGGTTGTGCAGGCGGAGAATAATAATTAGTTTAAAAATGAATAAAAATGGGGCGTGAAGAATATTGACTTTTCTCACAGCCCCTATTTTTATTTTTCAGTATTTGTTATTAGCAGTTTAACAGCCTCCCTTTAGAATTATAGAGGATAAAAAATAAAAAACATAGAAAATCATTATAGATAACATATTTTTTAAAATACGGCAAGGAGGAAAAGTTATGAAGTGGAGATCAAATCCAATTGTATATGAAATAAATACAAGAATATGGTTAAAAGATATTTCCAATAAATACAAAACTAAAATGAATCTTGCTGATGTACCTGATGAAGTAATCTCTAACATAAAAAACTTGGGATTTGATGCAATATGGTTAATGGGAGTATGGGAACCTTCTATTGCAGGAAGAGAAATAGCTGCTTCACATCCTGGGCTTATATCTGATTTTAAAAACACTTTAGATGACCTAAAATCAGAGGATATAGTCTCCTCGCCTTATGCAGTAAAAAACTATAATGTTTCAAAAATTTTAGGTGGAGATGATTCACTAATAAAATTTAGAGAAAAAATAAATAAGGCGGGATTAAAGTTAGTTCTTGACTTTGTTCCCAATCATACTGCAATAGACCATCCTTGGATAAAAGAACACCCTGAATATTATGTAAGAGGCAATTATTCAGATTATATAAGAGACAGTGCCAATTTTTTTAATGCAGGAACAGAATCTGAACCCAAAATTTTTGCACATGGAAAAGACCCATATTATCCAGGTTGGACAGACACAGCACAATTAAATTATTTTAATGGTGGACTGAGACAGGCAATGATAGAAGTCATAAAAAAAATTGCCAAAATGTCTGATGGAATAAGATGTGATATGGCTATGCTCATAATGAAAGGCATACAATATCAAGTTTGGGGAGATAGACTATTCGCAGAAAAAGATTCAAATGAATATGATGAATTTTGGAGTGAAGCCATAAAAGAAATAAAAAGTGAATATCCTGATTTTATATTTATTGCAGAAGCATACTGGATGAAAGAAGGACCACTTCAAGATTTAGGCTTTGATTACACTTATGATAAAGCCCTTTATGATTGGCTAAAAAGGGGAGAAATAAGAGAGATTTATTCATATATAAGCAGAGGATTTGATGAATATCAAAAAAAATGTATAAGATTTATTGAAAATCACGATGAAGAAAGAGCAAGAAAAGCATTTGGAACAGAACATCAAAAAAGTGCATTACTTACAATCCTTTCATTACCAGGTGCAACATTGATCCATGAAGGAGAAATTGAAGGCAAAAAAATAAAAGTTCCTGTTCAGCTCGCAAGAAGACCAAAAGAAGATATAAATGAAAACATCAAAAATTTTTATATAAATCTTTTAAAAATAACATCACAAGATGAATTCCATAACGGAAAGTATAGGTTATATCACCAAAGAAGTGCTTGGGAAGGTAACTATACATATACAAATTATTTGATTTGGTCATGGAGTTCAAAAGAGAATTTTTATTTAATTGTAATAAATTTCTCACCTTTCAGAAGTCAATGTTATGTGACACTACCAAGTGAAGAAGTTGACAATCAAAATTGTACTTTAGTAGATATGCTTGGATCAAACATATATGAAAGAGATGGTTGTGTATTATGTAGGCAGGGACTTTATCTCGATATGCAACCTTGGACAAGACATCTTTTCAAATTCGAAAGAGAAGAACAATAACAAAATAAAAAAAGACTCCAAAATTGAAATTTGGAGTCTTTTTTTCACTTTGTTATTATAAATACTTCAAAAAGTCTTGACCAAGGCAATTCAGCTTTTATAAATTTTGGAGCTTGCTTTTTGAATCCAATTTTTGAAATTTTGTCAGCATATTTTTTCATCTCTTTATTTATACTATGAGAAATTTTTTCTTCTTCATTTTCCTTCATACCAAGAGATGAAATGCCACTTACAAGACATTTCAATTTCATTTTTGTTCTGATAATGCTTTGATAAATAAAATCATCGAGTAATCTCTCAAACATAAATTTTACATGTGTTCTATTGTTTGATCTATTTAATTTTTTTGAGATATATCTTATAATAGCATGTGAAATTGTTGTACCTAAAGTATTTCCAGATGTATTCCAAGCAGCATAAGACATCAAAATTGAAGGGTTTACTTTTTTTATCAAAGTCTTTGTAAAATGTATATCTGCCCCATTTGCATATTTGACATCTGCAACAGCGATATTCTTACCTTTTTTGATACATTCCAATATTTCATTTACAAAAATTTCATCTTTTTCATTTTTCTCTAAATGTTGAACTTCTGTTTCTTTCTGTCCATTTGGATGAACTTTACAAAATAAATCTATATCTGCATTTTCTTTTACAATTTTACAGCCTGAAGCATTTATATATTCAACAACAACATCTTTTATTGGCTTGCTTTCATAAATTGTATTTTTAAAAGCTCCTTCTTCAGAAGAATAATGAATTGCAAAAGTTGGATTTAAAGAAAACTCATCTTTAATAATAAGTGCCTCAGCAAGCATGGCAAGCTCATCTATTCCATTACAAACAGTAGTTCTATCATCATCTTTCATCAAAACTTTTATTTTTTCTGCTTCAAGAGTATTTGGGCCAACACAAACTACATCATCAAGACCAATTAAAAGCCTATCTATTAAATTATTTTTTTTCCATTCACATGCTTTTAAATTTATATCAAAATTTCTTTTTCTACATAAAATATATTCATCAAAAAACTCCGCCATTTCACTGTCTTTTGATATTTCTTTTAAAACAGAAGAAAATTCAGATTCAGATAAAGACAGAATAGGATATAATTTTTTGATGTTCTTTTTTATTTTTTCAGCTTGGAGCAAAATTTTTTCATTCGTAAAAGTTGGAAGAGTTCGCATTATTGAAGAAAAAATAATAATTTTTGAAGCAGGTTTAATTTTTAAAAATTCTTCTAATTTTCTTGCATTTTCTTCACATTCTGAAGTTGAATTATTCATATTTCGTGAAGCAACAAGACCGCCATAAATCAACATATCGAGAGATAATAGAAGAATATCTTCTTTTGTTGTATTTTCATACAACCAATTTAAAATTTTAGTTGAATCTCCATGCTTTTTAAATATTCCCAAGAATATCTCTGGAGGAATTTTTATTTTATATCCCCCTATCTCAGCAAGTTGAGAAGGAAAAATCATTGTACAAGGTCTATTGTCAATAGGAACAAAAATTATACTCATTCATTTATATCCTTTTTATGTAGGTTATCCAATACTATTAATTTGAAAAGTGAATAATTAGCTCATTATCTGCTTACACCGAACAAAAATTGCTCATTCAAATTATTTAACAGCCAAATTAATAATTTCTATTTTATATATCCAATGCCTTTTTATAAGAATTTTATAAAATTATTGTATAAAATTAAATAATGTGCTAAAATACATAGAAATAACTATGGACAAAAGAATCTATATATAAAACATAACGAGCTATGGAAAAGAAAAATTTAAAAGGACTGACAAAAGAAGAACTGTATTCCTTCTTTGAAGAAATCGGAGAAAAACCTTTCAGAGGTCTTCAAATGACCAAACATATGTACCAAAGGGGAATTTCTGATTTTGATGAAATGACTGATTTTGGTAAAAAGCTGAGAGACAAACTAAAAAATATAGCATATATTGAAGACATAAAAACATTGAGACATCTCGTATCTTCACAAAAAGACACAGAAAAATTTCTTTTTGGATTGTCAGATGGAAATTGCCTTGAAAGTGTTATAATGAGCTATGAAGACCATATTGGACCATCGAGATTGACAGCTTGCATATCAACACAAGTGGGCTGTCTAATGGGTTGTTCTTTTTGTGCAACAGGAAAAAGTGGCTTTATAAGAAATTTAACAGCTGGAGAAATTGTAGATCAGATAATACAAATGCAAAAAATAATAGCTCCTTCTGAGAGAAGAATTGCAAATGTCGTGATGATGGGCATGGGAGAACCAATGCTAAATTATGACAATGTAATGAAAGCTGTTGAAATAATCAACTGTGCTGAAGGAATAGCAATAGGAATGAGACATATTGCTATTTCCACTTGTGGAATAATTCCTGGTATAAAAAAACTTGCTCAAGAAGGTATCCAAGTTAAATTGGCTGTATCTCTCCATTCACCATTTGATGAAATAAGAAGTAAAATAATGCCAATAAACAAAAAATATCCACTTCCTGAATTGATGAAAGCATTAAAAGAATATCAAGAAACAACTGGAAGAAGAATAACTTTTGAATATGCAATGATTGACGGTGTAAATGATGATCTAAAATCCGCAGAAGAATTGGCTAGAATACTCGAAGGATTTACCGCACTCATAAATCTAATACCATTAAATAATGTAACAGAATATGGTAAAAAAAGAAGTACAGATGAAAAAATAGAAAAATTCAAATCTTTTATGGAAAATAAAGGAATAAGAACTACAATAAGAAAAGAACGCGGAACAGATATAAATGCCGCCTGTGGTCAATTAAGGAAAAAAGTTTTAGAAGAAGAAAAAAATGAATGAAAATAAATCTAATTTAATTGATATATGGAAAAAGTTTAAAAAGAATAAAATGGCTGTCATATCGCTATTTTTAATATTGCTATTCATCATATCTGCATTTTTAGCTCCAATATTAGCTCCTTATGATCCTGCTCTACAAAATATGTCTTATGACGGTATTCCACAACCACCTTCACTTAAACATCTTTTTGGAACTGATAACTACGGTAGAGATCTTTTTTCAAGAGCAATATTCGGAACTCGCATATCACTTCTCGTAGGATTTGGAGCTGTTGGTATATACATGATAATAGGAATTATACTGGGAGCCATTTCTGGATATTTCGGTGGCATTGTTGATTCTCTAATTATGAGAATGTCTGACATAATGTTGAGTATTCCTGTTTTTTTCTTTATACTTGCACTTCAAGTCATATTTACTCCATCTGTTTGGAATGTAATTTTAGTTATAGGATTTACAAACTGGGCTGGTCCAACAAGATTAATGAGAGCCCAAGCACTATCTCTAAAAGAATCACTATTTGTAGAAGCTGCACAGTCTTTCGGTGCAAAAGGAAAGCACATAATATTTAGACATATAATACCAAACGCCATGTCCCCAATGATTGTTACAGCAACTTTGGGAGTTGCTTCTGCTATATTAATGGAATCAACACTTAGTTTTTTGGGTTTAGGAGTACAAGAACCTTCTGCAAGTTGGGGAAATATGTTGATGAGGGCTCAAGAATACATGACAACAGCTCCTTGGATGGCAATATTTCCAGGAATACTTATAATGCTTGTAGTAATATCGTTTAATTTTTTGGGCGATGGACTCAGAGATGCCTTTGATCCTAAAACAAACTAAAAGAGGAAAAGAACAAATGACTATAAACATAATACATAATCCAATAACATCAACAGCCCTTTTAAAACTTAGAGATAAAAAATCTCACTCAAAATTATTTAGAGAAGGCTTGTTGCTATTATCTGAAATAATAGCTTATGAAGCTGGCAAAAAATTAAAAACAAAAAAAGTAAAAGTAAAATCTGTATTGGAAGATACTGTTCAAGAATCAATAGCAGATGATGTAGCTTTAATACCTATCCTCAGAGCAGGTCTTGGCATGACAAGTGGCTTTTTAAAAGTCTATGAAAATGCAATAATAGCTCCATTGGGAATGTCAAGAGATCAAGAAACCTTATTGCCATCAATGTATTACAGCAATATTCCAGAAAATATAAAAAAATGCCATTGTTTTATACTTGATCCAATGCTTGCAACTGGTGGCAGTGCATGTTTTGCAATAAATTATTTGATTGAACAAAAAAAAATATCACCTGAAAAAATATCTCTCTGTTCGATAACATCAAGTCCAGAAGGTTTAAAAAAAATAGAATCTGAATATCCACAAGTTGATATCTATACAATATCAAAGGACAGAGAATTAAATAAATCTGGATATATATTGCCAGGATTAGGTGATGCAGGGGACAGAATTTTTAACACAACCATCTAAGACCTCAGTGAGTGAATGATTTTATTTGTTATATGATTTGTTGTTTTTTGATTTTTTCCATTCCTCCACTTCAAAAGTGAATTAACCTAGAAAGTAAAAAATTCGAAAAAGAAGGATATCTTGCCGAAAGTGAAAAAATGATAACTAAAATACCCCATTTCAATAAATGGGGTATTTTGTTAAAAAAATAAGAAAGAAAAAACATGAAAGAATTTAACTTAAAATTTAAACACATTGGTTATACAACATCAAATCTTGAACGAACACTCGATTTTTATGTAAATCATCTTGGGTTTACAAAACAAGAAATAAAAAAATCAAAAAAATTTAAAAATCGAACAGTTATCATAGAGAAAGATGGTTATAAAATAGAACTCTTAAATCCCGATTACAAAATAGCTCCTTCGAATTCAGGAATAAAAATGATTTGTTTTTCTTGTGAAAAGATAGAAGGTGCTTATGAAAAAATTTTAAAATTAGGTTATAAAATTCTTTTTGATTTGAATATTGAAGAAAATTCAAAGTTTTTTATTTACAGAGATCCAAATGGTGTTTTCATCAAATTAGAAGAAAAAAATGTGAAAATCAATTAAAAAGGATTTTTTTTAATAACAAGAGAATAAAACAAAGTTATATTTATCTAAAAACATAACGGCTAAAAATATAACTTTTTTATGCCGTAACAATACAAACAATATGAGAGGTACAATATAAATGGCTAAGAATGTAAGTAGCGGAAAAAGTTCTACAAAAAAACCTGGCGATCCAAAATGCCGTGGTTGTCATGGACTTCTTGAAAACAGCGAAGCAATAAGAATTGGCGGAGCTAAATGGCACTATGAATGTGCAGTAAAAGCTGGAAAGAAAATCCCTGCTGAATATCAAAAAGTAGAAGAATAATAAGATTCAAGTGATTTTATTTTTAAGGAGGAACAGGTGAAGAAATATACTACCGATAAAATCAGAAATATCGCTTTTTATGGTCATGGCGGAAGTGGAAAAACATCTATGGCAGAAGCAATGCTTTTCAATACTGGCGTTCTAGACAGAATGGGAAAAGTAGAAGATGGTAATACCGCAATGGACTTTGATGAAGAAGAAAAGAAACGCGGTATGTCGATATATACATCTTTAGCACCATGTCAATGGAAAGAATATAAAATCAACTGCCTTGATGTACCTGGATTTTTGGATTTCGTCGGAGAAATCAAGAGTTCTATTTCAGTAATAGAAGGTGCAATTCTTTTTGCTTCAGCAAATTCAGGTCTTGAAGTTGGTCTTGAAAGAGTTTGGGACGAAATTGAAACAAGAAAATTGCCATCAATCCTTGTTGTAAACAAAATGGACAAGGAAAATGCAGATTACTATAAAGTAATACAAAGCATAAGAGAGAAACTTTCACCTTCATTCCATCCTATTCACCTTCCAATAGGTTCAAGTGAAACATATTCAGGTTATGTTGACATTGTTACAATGACCGCATACAAATATGAAAATGGAAAAGCTGTAAAGATAGATATTCCTGAAGATATGAATGACAAAATCGAAGAATACAGATCAGCTCTTGTAGAATCAGCTGCAGAAGGTGATGATGAACTTCTCGAAAAATATCTTGAAACAATGGAATTGACAGATGAAGAAGTTGTAAGAGGATTAAAAGAAGCTGTAAAAGCAGGAAAAGTAATCCCAGTCATAAGTGCTTCAGCAACAAAGAATATAGCTGTTGATGCTTTGATGAATGCAGTTATAGATTTAATTCCATCTCCAGCTGAAGTTCCAATTCCAATGGGTACAAATCCAGCTTCAGGTGATGCTGTTGAAGTAAAGTTAGATTCTCCATTCTCAGCATTTGTATTCAAGACAACTGCTGACCCATATGTAGGAAAACTAACATTCCTACGCATATATTCAGGTTCATTTGCAGGCAACCGTGCTGTCTATAATCCAAATAAGGACAAAGAAGAAAAAGTTGCAGGTCTTTTGACAATAAGAGGCAAAAACCAAGAAAATACAGATGAAGTCGCTGCTGGTGATATTGTAACAGTTGCAAAATTGGTATATACAGTAACAGGTGATACCTTATGTACAAAAGAGTTTCCTGTAATGTTCCCAGAAATAGAATTTCCACCAACAGCTATATCAATGGCAATCTTCCCAAAGAGCAAGGGAGATGAAGACAAACTTGGAACAGCTCTTGCAAAAATAAGTGATGAAGATCCTACATTCAAAGTAATGCGTGATACAGAGACAAAAGAAACTGTAGTAAGTGGAATGGGAGAACTTCATCTTGACATTGCAAAATGCAAAATGAAAAAGAAATTTGGAATTGATGTTGAACTCAGCTATCCAAGAATTTCTTATAAAGAGACAATAAAGAAAAAAGCACATGTTGACAGCAAACACAAAAAACAATCAGGTGGAAAAGGTCAATATGGTCATTGCGTACTCGATATAGAGCCACTCGAAAGAGGCAAATACTTCGAGTTCATCGACAAAATCGTCGGTGGTGCTATACCAAGAAACTTCATTCCTTCAATTGAAAAAGGAATCAGAAAAACTATGGAAGAGGGAGCTATCGCTGGTTATCCTATCGTTGATATCTCCATTTCAGTAGTAGATGGTTCTTACCACCCTGTTGACTCATCTGATATGGCATTCCAAATTGCTGGTAGCAAAGGATTAAAAGAAGGAATGAAAACCGCAAATCCTTGCTTACTCGAGCCAATCAACAATGTTGAAGTAACAGTTCCAGATCAGTATATGGGTGATGTCATAGGTGATATCAATGCAAAAAGAGGAAGAATTATGGGTATGGAACCAATAGGCAAAAAAGGTCTCCAACTAGTAAAAGCTCAAGTTCCTCTAGCAGAAATGCAGAAATATGCTATCGACTTGCGTTCAATGACCCAAGGAAGAGGCGTATATGTCATGAACTTCGACCACTATGAGGAAGTTCCAGCACAAATAGCCGAAGGAATCATTGCAGAATACGAAAAGAACAAAAAAGAAGAATAATTTTTTGTCAAATAATTAAAATATTGGGGATGATTAATTTATTGGTCATCCCCTATTTTAGAAAGGAAAAAAAATGAAAAGATTTTCAGCAATTTTAGCAGCTACAATTTGTGCATTTACATTGTCTGGATGTGGAGATGGCGGATCAGTTGGAGCTCCAGAACGTGCAACACCTGGTGTTTTTATTTCTGGTGGCGGTAGCACTCCTACTCCTACTCCTACTCCTACACCTACTCCAGAGCCAACAGTAGATCCAGGTGTTGATACAAATGTCAAAAAAATATATTACTCAACAAGTGGTAGTATACCAGATGTATGTATAAATGGAGATAACATATATTTTCCTGTCATAGCAGGTCAAAATAGTAAAATAGTTAATTATGATCTATCAAGAAATACACAAAGAGATTTAATTACAGGAATAACAAAACCTTTCTCAGTTACATATAATAATAACTGTTTATATTATACAACAAGAGAGGGAAATAGTGGTCATGTTTGGAAATATGATTTAAATCAAGGTGGAACTTCTAAAAGCTTTCAACCAGGTACATCCACAACAAAACTTCTCGATCCAACATATATTAGAAATTTGGCAGGCAGTATAGTGGGATTGGATTTTTCCAGCCAATCAAGATGTGCATATGTATTATATGATACAGAAAATAAATATGTAACAACACCTTCCAGCACTGTCCTTTCTCAAGCTAATTTTTTCAATATGTATCCTTATACAGATGGTAACACTCGTTTTCTTGTAACAGGAAGTCTTTCTTCTTTAGGAGGACTAGCTGTATATATACCAACAAATACAGGTTTCCAAGAAGTAAAAAGTGTATCAAGCGAATATCCAATAGCCTCTGGAGAAACTACAGGACGATTTGTGACCGCAATATCTGAGGCTAGAGATATGAGTACTTTTGAATCTAAAGTAATATATTCCAGTTTTGAAGATACCATGAATATATATATGTATAATCCAAGTGGAACAGATACAAAATTTGTTTCCAATGGTGCCGTTCCACCTGTATATGATATGGTATATTCACCACAATCTAACAAGTATTACTTTACAGCTTGTTCAACAAATGGTTCACAAGGTGTATATAAAATGAGTGCAACAGGTACAAATATTCAGAAGATAGCTTCTTCATCAACTGAAAATACAATGTTAGGTCCAGCAAGAATTATTTTAAGTGGAAGAAATGTCGGCAATGGTTATGAAGAAATAATTTGGACTTGTGGTGGTGGCTCTTTTAATACTTCTAAAGGCGAATTCACAAATGCTGCAAATGGTGCTGTATATTCTAAAATAGAACCAATAAATTAAAATAAAATATCTAATATAATAACACCTCTAGTGAAAAAGGGGTGTTATTTTTTTTCTAAAAAATGATAAATTATAGACAAAAAAGAATATATAACAAAATAACAATATAAAAAATAGAGGTAAAAAAAATTTATAAATATTTCTTCTCAGTATTTCTAATAATAACAATATTTTTTTCAATATCTTTTGCTTCTGAAACAAAAAAAGATGAAAAAGCAG
Source organism: Candidatus Xenobia bacterium (assembly GCA_045114665.1). Lineage (GTDB taxonomy): Bacteria > Vulcanimicrobiota > CADAWZ01 > CADAWZ01 > CADAWZ01 > CADAWZ01. Next base: position 20,086 of record JBGUKW010000161.1, read on the forward strand.
AGCGTATTTTAAAAAAGCTGGAAGATAAAAACAAAAATATTAAAAATTTTTCTGTAAAATTCAATGCAACGATATATTGTTTTTCGATGCAATTGCCATTAAATGGAAAATTTGAATTTGAATATCCAGATAAAATGAATATGACCTTATATAATGTTCCAATATTCTTAAGTAATTATAAAGGAATATTCAAAGGACTAGCTCCAGCAGGCACAGCTTATGGAGGAGGAAAAAGAAAATATATAAGAACCGATAAAACAAATGGAAAAACACTTCATCTCATACAGGTAAATCCACCTCCAAAACAAAACATAAAAGAAATATTTATGTGGATAAATGATGAAAATGGCAATCCAGAATATCTATCAATAAAATACAGAGATGGAACAAATGTAGAAAGTGAAAATTCATTTAAAAATGAATTTAAATACTCTCTTCCAGATTCTCAAAAAGCATTATTGAAATCAAAAATATTTAACGCAAAGGCAAGTGTAAAATATAAAGAATATAAAATTAATAAAAAATAGGGATTTTATAAAAAAATTTAGAATATATAAAGAAAAGCGAAAGGAGAAATCGAAAAATATGAAATTAAAATTTTCGATATTATTGTTTCTTTGCTTTTTCGTGATTGCTTCTGTGCCTTCATTTGCACAGGCAAATACAACAGAAATTAAGCAAGAAAATTCAAAAGAAAATAAATCAGAAGAGCCAAAAGGTCCACCTGTAGAAGTTCTAAAAGATGAGATTGGGCTTATAATAACAGAAAATGGGACAATGGTTCAAACAGAAGATGAATCAATAAAAATTTTAACTGAAAAAGCTGCAAAAGAATATTCAAAAGTAGTGAGATTCTATACAGCAACTGAACAAAAATTTCGTATAGAGTTCGCAAGAGTAATAAAAAAAGATAAAACAACAATTGACATAACAAAAGATCCTGAATCAATAGCTTCTAAAGATTTTCCACCTCTAAAAGATTCACCATTGTATAAAAATTTAAGAGGAGTTATTCTTGATTTTGGAAATCTTGAAGTTGGAGATACTATAGAATACAGAGTATTAATAACAGATTTAGCCCCATATCCAAATAAAGCATTTTGGCTTACCTCTATGTCTCGTGATATAAGCACTCTTAAAAATTCAAAAGTAATGTTCACTTGTCCAGAAAATACTTCTTTTAATTATGTAACTTACAGACAAAAAGATTCAAAAATGCCTTTGACTAAAAAGACATCAAAAGGTTTAGATAACTATTCAATTACATTTAAAAATGTTCCATCATTTAAAGAAGAAATAGCTATGCCTCCAATTGCCTCAATTTCTCCAAAGGTTATGATTTCAAGTTTTAAAAATTGGTCAGAATTATCAAATATGATAAATGAACTATTAAAAGATAAATTGACCTTAAGTGAAAAGATGCTCAAAGATCTAAAGTTTTTAGAGTCAGAATCAACAAAAAAAGGACTTGAAGATAAAATATATAACTTGGTAAAAACTTCAAAAACAGTTGTACATGTAGGATATGGTCTTGGTAGCTATAGATTCAACAAAGTATCTGATATATATCAACAGAAAAAAATATCTTCCATTGATTCTGCTTTATTGCTTTGTTCACTTTACAAACAAGCAGGAATCGATGCCAAAATAGCATTAGCAGCTTCAAATATAATTGGAAATATTTCAAAAGAATTACCTTCAGTTCAACAATTTGACACTGTTTTAGTAGTCCTTCCACAAAAAGATGGAAAATATAAATGGCTCGACCCAAGTTATAGATCGACATTTGCAGGAGAACTTCCACAAGAACTTAATGATTCAGATGTAATGATTGTTGACAATGTTGGAACACTTACAAAAACTCCTAAATCCATTGCATACAAAAACAGGGAAGAAATAAAAGGAGAAGTCAAATTACTTTCAGATGGAAATGCAGATGCTGTTATAAACTGCGACTTTTTCGGAACAAATGCTATATCTTGGACTGGTCTTTACAATCAATTAAATGATATACAAAGACAAAATCTATATAAAGTAATTGCCCAAAGAACTGCTCCAAATGCAAATGTATTAAATAGTGGATTAAGTGTACCAAAGACAGCAGAAGAACCATTTTCTGTATTTGTAAGATATATCTCATTTACTATGGCAAAAAAAGTAGGAGACAATAGATTTGAATGTGCATTGCCAATATTAAAAGGCGGAGATATGAGAAAAATAATACAGAGTAATCTCTTGGATAGAGAGTCCCCTGTATTTGTTGGTACCCCTTGCCAAGAAGATAGAAGTTTCAGAATAAATCTTCCTGAAGGTGTCAAAGTTGTTGATATGCCAAAACAAATTAATATTGATAACAATGTAGGTTCATTTCAAATAGTATGTGATAAAACAGATAAGACAATATATTATCACAGTCGTCTTGTATTAAAAAAATCTATGGTTGAAAAAGAAGAATTTAAAGAACTGGAAGATATTTTAAAAGTAGCAAGTAATTCAGGAACAGATAAAATAATATTGACAGGAATAACGGCAGGTAAAAGATAAAATGACAACAATTTGCAAAAATGCTTTTGCAAAGGTTAATACTTCACTTATTCTTGGAAAAAAAAGGCATGACGGTTTTCATAATATCAAAACCGTCATGCTTAAAATATCACTAAATGATAAACTTGAATTCCGTCTCACAGAAACAAAATCGACTTTAAAAATAAAGGGCGAACTGTCAGACGGAATTTCTGTTTTAGAAGATAACCTTGTTCTAAAAGCATTAAAAAACATAAAGAATATAGCAAATATAAATGACAATTATGAAATAACACTTACAAAAAATATTCCATCACAAGCTGGATTAGGTGGAGGATCATCTGATGCAGGAGCAGTTATATCATTTATAAAAGAAAAATATAATTTATCTATTGAACAGGCACAAAAAGCTGCAGAAGAAACAGGAAGTGATGTTCCTTTCTTTTTATATGGTAATAGGTCTATTTCAGAAGGTAGAGGAGAAATAATAACCCCTCTTCCCCATATTGCAAAACTATATTTAATAATAATATTACCAAATTTTGGAATATCAACACCTGAAGCTTACAGACTTTGGGACGAGTATTATTCAAAAAATAAAATAGATGAAAATTTCAATATAAATCCAGAAATTTTCCAAAATGATTTTGAAAAAGCATTAAAAGATAAATATCCTCAAATAGAAGAAACAAAAAATATACTAAAAAAGGAAAAAGCCACTAATGCTCTATTGTCAGGAAGTGGCTCTGCAGTATGTGGCTTTTTTAATTCAAAACATATAAGAGATATTGCTTTTAATAATATAAAAAATGATATAGATTCAAAATATAAAATATTCGAATCTGAAACATTATAATAGACTAATCTTTACAAAACATATCGTATAACATATCGGCCAAATATTCAGCATTTTGTGATGAGCCGATATTTTTTATTAAAGTATTGCTTGTTCCATCTTTCATATAGACAATAATTCCAAATCCATATTTCTTACCACGTATAGATTTAATAATATTTGGCAAAATATTTTCTGGATTTTGTAGTATTCTAAAAACTTCTAAATCACATTCATAAGCTCTAAAATCAACAATATTTCCAATATCATTTGAATAACTCAATTTTTTCTTACCAAAAAAATCTATATTCCAAAAAATAAGCTCATTTTTATCCATAGACACTGCATAATTTAAAAACCTATACTTATAATAGAAAAATCCTACTATAAAATAAATAATTAAAATGCAAATATACAATATCACAAAAATAGTAGAAATATAATCAAAATAGATGTTATGCATAGCAAACAATAAATAATATATTGAAGTAGCAAACATGAAAAAACTAAAATTTATACTCAAAAAAAGCATGAGTAAATTTTTAAAAGCTTCATCTGAAGAAGAATATTTAGTTATTGTTACAACATCTTCCTTATCACTAAAAGAAAAATATTTAGAAAAACTTACGATTGATTTAAATGGATGTTTATAATTGTCATCTATCAAATTTTTAACTGAATTATTATCTTGTTTTTCATCACTTGAGTCTTTTGATTGATTATCTTCACCCTTTTCAAATTTTATATATAGATTCTTTTTGTTAAAATCATATTCGCTTTCTATAGGTACATCTTCAATATTCAAAGTCCTTTCAAACTCTTGCTCAAAAAATCTTGCAATATATTCAGAAGGGAGATCGGATAATAATTTATAATCCTTATCATCCCCTTCACCTTCGGAAGACACAATCATCCTTAAATCAAAATACTTATTATAATAAAAATTCTTTATATTCTCTGCTTTGAAAGTTTCTTTCATATTCATAAATCCAAAAGTTTCTATTTCCAAAGAATCAGAAGTTAATTTTAATTTTATTTCTGAATTTAAATTATATAAAGTATTATCTATAAAAACTACTATCTTAGAAACTAATGCAATAATAAAAGAAATAAAATAAACAACAAGTAAATATGATAAAAAGACCAAAAAAGAAAATCCATGATTTATGAATTCAAAAGAAAATAGATTAGAAATATGTGATAAAAGCTCTTGAAAAGTTCCACTATAAAACACATATAAAAAGCAA
>JBGUKW010000162.1:0-18434 GCA_045114665.1 Candidatus Xenobia bacterium
TATAATGATTTCTTTTTCCTTTTGGCATTTTTTTTATGTCCTTATGTTTCAAATTTTTTATTTTATTCTATTTTTTTTGTCATTTTCTTTATGTCCAAAATCATTATACCACATTAATTGATGAAGTTTTGAAATATTGGAATAATTAGTTGAATTTCTAATATACATTACAAAAAAAACAAAAAAGAGAGAATTGGAGATGATTTTATTTCTAATTCTCTTTTTATTTTCACTGAAATAGGATATTTTATAAAAAATATCAAATATTTATAAATACATAAAAAATAAGGAAGATTAGAAATGGTTAGTGGTGGGCAAGTAAGAGATGTAATACTCGATAAAATGAATATTTTTTCTAATATTTCTAAAAAGGAATTAAAGAAAAAGAAAGTAACTCCTGAAGAATATTTACGTAAACAAGACCGTTGGAAGATTCCTGAATTTTTTGATTTAGATTATGATACCTGCAGAGTTGTTGAAGTTGGAGATTCTTTGTTTGAAGATTGTTCTTATTTGACAACTATTGAATTACCTAAAACTCTTAGAAAGATTGGAAACAAGTCTTTTAAAGGTTGTAGTTCTTTAAAAAAAATTAAACTTCCAGAAAATCTTGAAGAAATAGGAAATTCTGCTTTTGAAGGTTGCACTTCTATAAATGTTATTGATGTTCCAGTAAATGTAAAAAAAATTGGTCAAAATGCTTTTAAAGGTGTTAAATTTGTCAATTATAAGGGAAGTGCAGATGGTTCTCCTTGGGGAGCTGATAGAGCTAATTCAAAAACAACAATACAGGCAGAATCTAAAACAGGATTTTTAGGTGCTGTTGTTTCTAATATTTCTGGAAAAGAGAAAGAAGAGTTAAAATCTAAGATAGAAAGTTTAGAAAAAGAAATAGAAAAAAATAAATTAGAACTTTTGAATGCTCATCAAGGAATTAATTATTATCAGGAATTTGCTAAAAAAAATGAAAATCGTGCAAAAGAACTTGAAGCTAAATTGCAAAAATATGATGAAGCTTATGATGAGTTAATTTCAAAGTTGAATATTGTAAATCTCGAAAATAATAGTTTAAGAAAAGATTGCGAGCAGTTTGAAGTTAAATATGAGGAATTAAAGTCTAAGTTTGTTCAGTTATACAATTCTAATAAACTTAATCTCAGTAAATTTGATAAATTGTCTCAAGAACATGAAAAATTAAAAAAAGAATTTGAATCAGAAAAATTTGAATTAACAAAAGATTTAGCTAAAGAAAAAACAGAAAATGCGAAATTGAAAAAAGATTTAGATGAATTGGAAGTACAAAAATCTAAATTAGTCGAAAATTTTGAAGAAAAGACAGACGATTTATTGAAGCAATTAGATAAAAGTCATTTTTTGAAAGATGAAAAAGGATTTTTACAAAGTGATTTAGATACATATAGAGCTATTGTTGAAAAAAAATTGATAGCAGATTATGATATAAAAAAGCAAACTTTAGAAATTGAGTATGCAAAGAAAAAAAATGAGTTGGAATATGATCTTTCTCTTGTGAAAAAAAATTTGGAGATGGAAAGAGAAAACATAAAATTTGAAATTTCTTGTTGTAAGAGAAAAATTGAAGAAGATAATAAGTTTTTTATGAAAAATTTAGAGAATGCAAAATCTAAATATGAAGAACTTATAGAAGAAAATCAACTTAAAAAGCAAGAAATAGAAAAACAAAAGGAAGATTGTGAAAACGAGAAACAGGAAATAGAAAAACAAAGACAAGATTTTGAAAATGAGAAACAAGAAATAGAAAAACAAAGACAAGATTTTGACAATCTGAAACAAGAGATAGAAAAGAAAAAACAAGATTTTGAAAACGAGAAACAAGAGATAGAAAAGCAAAGACAAGATTTTGAGAATCAGAAACAGGATATAGAAAAGCAAAGACAAGAATTTTTAGAAAAAAATCAAGAACTTGAAAATCAGAAACAAGTATTTTTGAAAAATAATCAAGAAATTGATAAGCAGAAGCAAGAAATAGAAAAACAGAGGCAAGATATAGAAAAGCAAAGAGAAGAATTTTTAGAAAAAAATCAAGAACTCGAAAATCAAAAACAAGTATTTTTGAAAAATAATCAAGAACTTGAGAAACAAAAGCAAGAGGTAGAAAATCAAAAACAAGTATTTTTGAAAAATAATCAAAAACTTGAGAAACAAAAGCAAGAGGTAGAAAATCAAAAACAGGTATTTTTAGAAAAAGAACAAGAAATAGATAAAAAAGTAGAAAAAGTTAAATCTATTTATGAATACCTTCAAGAAAATATTAAAAGTATTTGTTTATAAAGAAAAAAAGACTGTGAAAAAATAATCTTATTTTTTCACAGTCTTTTTTTTAGCTAAATACCTGTTGGGAAGTCGAAAAATTCTGTTTCTACTTCGAATTTTTCTTTTATGTGATTCATTAAAAGTTTGATTCCTGTCGTTTCTGTTGCATAATGACCTGCACATAACATTGAAGTATTATTTTCCATTGCTGTGTGGTATTGTGCATGTGAAGTTTCACCTGTTATGAAGAGATCGAGTTCTTCTTTTATTGCTTCGCTCAAATCAGAAGCCGAACTTCCTGAAATTATTCCTATTGTTGAAATATTTTTATTTTCTTCATTTGAAATTAAAATGCTATTTGTTTTTAGTTTTTCGTCTATAAGTTTTTTGATTTCAGAAAGTTTTTGGGGAGTATTTAATTTAATTTTTACTCCGATAGGTTTTCCTTTAAAATAGGCAAATTGACCGATAACTTCAAAGTTATCAAATAATTTTGCTATTCCAATGTTGTTTCCGATTTCAATGTGCATATCGAGTGGAAGATGGACTGCATAAAGTGAAATATCATTTACGAGCATTGTTTTTATTCTTTTTTTGTTGAATCCAGTAACAGGAAGGATATTTTTCCACATCATTCCATGGTGGCAAATAAGCATTTGACAATTATTTTTTATTGCTTCTTCTGCCGTCTTTTGACAAAAATCAACAGAGAAACCAATTTTTTTTATATCTTCTATTCCCTCTATTTGAAGTCCGTTATATGCGTAATCATCTATTTTGTCTATATCAAAAAGATTAGATAAATATTTTGTTATTTCGTCTCTTTTTATCATTTTTTTACCCTTTTCACTTGAGTTTGTGCAGAAAATTAACAAATTAAATATATAAAAATATAGTTTACCACTCTCTTATTTTTTTGGTAGATATGGGTGAGCTAATATATAATCAGTTGCAGTTACATCATTTCTATTAGATGCTTTTACATAGTCATTAAGTTCTATATCGTAAATTTCTGCTTCTTTACTTCTTCCTATTTTCTTTAAAATATCACTTATTCTTGAATCTATCCAAACTATTTTTATCCAATCATCATAAACAGGAGTTTTTTGAGTTCTAAATGTTCTTGCTTTCATTAAAAATGGAAGTGCTTCTTTATATTTTTTATCAAAATATAGTAAAAAGCCATATTCCCAATTTAATTCAAATGCGTCTGGATTGTTTGTAATTCCCTCTTGTAAAAATTTAATGCTTTCTTGTTTTTTCTTTAAATTTACAGAAAGATGATATGCACCATAATCATAAGCCTGTACAAAATGTGGATCGAGAATTGTTATCAATCTTATCAAAGGCATTATTGGCTCATTATTTCTAAAATCAAGCCCTTGATATTCGTATTCATGCTGATAATAGTCTGTTTTCATCCACAGAATAGCTGCTGCTGTATATCGCAATTCACCTAAAATATCGAGTAGAGCAGAGGGGGAATTATCTGCATTATTTCTGTTATTAAATGAGATTTCTGCATATTTGTCGAGGACAAAACCAGATGACAATATTATTATTGACAGTATTGATAAATATATTATGATTTTTTTGTTCATTCTCTAATTCCTAAATATAGGTGTACTTATTTTTTGAAGTTATTTGAAATTAATCTATAAATCACTATAATCCCAAATAATGAAAATAAAATGAGGCAGTATTTTTTCATTATATCTATTGTTTCTGGTTCTCTCCATGCTTTGTGAAAATATTCACATTCATCATGCTCATGGTCGTGACGATGTTCTTCTCTGCCAAATTCTGCATTTTCGCCTGTTAAATCTGTATGAACCTGTTCATGTTTATGCTCATGTCCATGCTCATCAACATGTGCATATTCTGAATCATTTTCATCAGATTCATCTTCTTCTGTTTCTTCTTTTGAAGTTTCAGTTACTTTATATTTATCTGTTGATTCAATAGATTCTTTTTGAACTTCTGCTGTGTTATCTTGTGCATAAACTATTGGAATATTTATTGATATAAATATTAGAACTAATGTTATGAATATTATCTTTATATATTTTGAAAAAAACATAAAGCCTCACAAATCCTTTTTTTCAAATAGTATTGTCGCTATCATAACTGTAAGTATCACATAAGCTAAGCCATATACAGTTGCCCAAGCAAAATAACCTTGTGGCAAGGTGTTCATGTGAACTACTGCATCTTTTATGTTGAAACAATCAAATTTTGGAATTATCAATTTTATAAAAACTACTAAATCGAGCAATACTTTTGGAAGTCTGCCATTTAAATATTGTATATAAGGTGTGGAAATACCGCCTAACACATATAAAAAGACTGTTATTGACAATGTCAAAGGATATGAAGTAAAAAGTGAAAATAATAGCATTAATCCGCCTATTATTCCACATTGTAGGATATTTAATATAATTGAATTTATGATCATTACATTCCAATTATCACTGTAAATTTTCATAACTGCCATTAGTTCAAGTCCTAAAATTAATAAATTTACAGCAATAATTGACATCAAGCCTACATATTTTCCAGTTATATAAGTGCCTCTTGTTATTGGTTGAGTTATAAATGGATATATTGTCTTTGTTTCAATTTCTTTTGGTATTACATTTAAAAAAAGGCTTAGTGTCAATACTATGCCGAAAAGTGCTATACCTGAAAGAGAAATATCTTTCATTATTGTAACTTGAGCACCTAAATCGAAAGATGTGAAAGAGGCTGAAAATGCAATTAAAGCAAAGGACAAAAATAAAAGTATGTAGAGTATTTTTTTCCTTATGTTTTCTTCAATCGTTAGTTGTGCTATTATAAGTGCCTGTTTTATATTTTTCATTTTTTTTCTTCCTCTTTAGTTCTCTTTTGACTTTACTTTTTTGTTTTTTTTCTTCTTATCTTCTTTGTCTTTCTTATCTTCTTTATCTTTCTTATCTTCTTTTGGAGCAACAAGGTCAAAGAATATCTCTTCAAGATCTCCATAACCTGGTATTGTATTGACTACTACTCCACCATTTTCTGATACCAATTTAAATATTTCTGGTACATCGTTTGAGGGGAGTGTTGTTGTTAAGTGCAAATTTTCTTTCTGTTCTATTTTTATATTTTTTTCTTTGAAAAGTTTTGCTATTTTATCTTCTTTATCTTGAATTGTCATTGTATAGACATTCTTGTCATAACTCAAAAATTCAGATATTTTATTTATTGATAGCATCTTTCCTTTATTTATGATTCCTATCGAATCACATAGTTTTTCAACTTCTGAAAGGTTATGTGAACTTAAAAAAATACTTATTCCTTTTGAACTAAGCCTTTTTATAATGTCTTTAACTTCTTTTCTTCCTATTGGATCTAATCCACTTGTAGGCTCATCGAGTATCAACAATTCAGGATTGCCCAAAAGTGCCAAAGCAATGCCAAATCTCTGCAACATTCCCTTTGAATAGCCTTTTAATTTTTCATTTCTTCTGTCATATAGACCAACTAATTTTAAGTTCAAATCAATTCTTTTATCTGCTTCTTCTTTAGAAAGTAATTTTAATGAGGCATAATATCTCAAAAGATTTTTTGCTTCAAGAAATTTATAGTAATAGGCTATTTCAGAAAGATAGCCTATTTTTGCCATTGCTTCAGGACTTCCTGATGGTTTACCTAAAACCTTAACTGTTCCTGAGGTAGGGTGGATGAGACCTAAAAATAGTTTGATAGATGTCGTTTTGCCTGCTCCATTTGGTCCAATGAATCCAAAAATTTGTCCTTTTTCTATTTTTAAATTCAAGTTATCAAGAGCTAATATTTTCTTACCTTCTGTTTTGTATGTTTTTGAAAGATTTTCTGTTTCTATTACAAATTCCATTTTATAATCCTTTTATAATTAGTTTTTTTAGATTTCACTAATTTTGCAAAAAAAAAAAATTATATGGATTCTGCTTGTTTTTCGCTAATTTCGCCTTGAATCATCTTTATAAGGTTATCATTTAATAATTCTATGCTTTTTTCTGGAATATAGCTAAATTCAAGCCAGCCCTTTGACATTCCATTCATATTTTTCTTTTCAAATAGAACTTTTGATTCCACTGGAACTGCTCTTTCACCATCTATCATAAAAATTTTTATCAAAAATTTTCTATCTGAAGGAAGTGGAGTTTGTGAGGTATATTCTATTCCCTTATTTGAGAATGTTGTTATAAAAATAAAATATGTCTCCCATTCACTATAAACTTCATTATATATCTGTATATTAAAATTTTTATGGGGATGGACTGTTTTTACTTTTGTTTTTGTTTTTACCCCATAATTTCCTGCAATACAAGTTATAAGTATTCCTGCTTCTGGTGTTACTGAATCATAAGTCATTTCATATTTTTTATATCCATACTGCATTGTATGTTTTTCTGTTAGATATACAGTAAAACTGCCTGAATCGTTATTATAAAAAAGTTTAACTGAAAATGGGGCAGTTTCAGGAAGTTCTGTTTTTGCAATTATAGTTATTGAATTATCGTCTATTTCATCTATATAAACATTTTCTTTTATCGGATAACTTGTATTTGAAAAAAATTCAAAAGGAAATGTCTTTTTTAATGTAATTTTTTGTGGAAGTATGATGTCAAATGTTTGATTCACTTTTCCTCCTTTTTAGTTGGCAACTGTGCCTTTATATTTTCTCTTATTTTTTCTATATACTGTTTTGAAGGGCTGAATGGATTTTTTCGTGGAGAATATGATTCTGGATATTCGCTGTCATTGAAATCGAGATATTCTTTTACAATTTTTTTACCTTCTGCAACTTCTTTTTGAGTATATATTTTTTCAGGTGATATGTTGAATTTTTTGCATAAAACTAAACAAAGTTCATAAAGCGAGTCTCTTTGTTTTTCATTGAAATTAAATTCTTGATCAGATAGTCCTATTAAATCTATGGTAAATGCTGTGTGTTCAAGTCCCTCACAGCCTCTTGTTTTCAAATTAAGTGGCATTGTCTGTATTATAACTCCATTTGTATCAATTACAAAATGAGAAGATAGATGACCATACATTCCACCATCATCACCTTCATCATATACTGAGCCTCTTTTGCAAATATCAAAATAATTGCTCAACGATGGAACTTTTAATGCCCTAACTGTTATTGTTGTTGGATTTTGTAAATTGACAGCTGGATCGTTATAGTGTATGTCAAAATATTCTGAGTATTCTCCTTCAAAATCTCCATAGGGAAGAAAATTTTCTATTACTCTTAGATATCTTGGAAGAGTGTAGTCAATTTCTTCTTCATCTTCGTCATTTGCTTTTCCTGGGGTATTATTACCTTTTACTGTTATTTGAATAGAATTGCCATCATTTTTGACATCTACAATTGGATCATTATTATTTTCTTTTTCTTTTGGTTTTATCTCTTCTTTTGAAGATTTTATTTCTTGTTTTTTAGTTATTTTTATTGATGTATTTTTCTTTTTTGCTGTCGGAATATTTCCATTATTTGAGTGTCTTTTTAAACTTTCAATATCTTTATTTGTTATAATATTGTCGCTTTTGGCTTGACAAAAAAATATTCCTGTACATAATATGGAAATTAACAAAAATATTAAAGTTTTTCTAAACATATTTTTGATTTCCCCTATATTGTTAATTTAGCTCTGACCCCAATTTTTATAATTAGAGTCAGAGCATTTTTTGTTCAATCTTTTCTAAATATTGACTTTAAATCTTGAATACATCTCTTTTATAAGTTTGTCAAATTCGAGAGATGTCAACAATTTTGAATGGTTTGATTCGAATGCTTTTGTCAGAATCAATCTTTCCTGTTGCTTTTGCAGTTGAAGTGGTGATATCAAATCAGATATTTCTGCTATATTTAGAATATATATGCTCGAAGGCATTCTTGTTCTAAATGAAGGAGTATCTGATCCTCCTAAAATCACAAATGCTGTTCTTGTTGCAACATCTCCCTCTCTAAGCTCTATTTCAGGAGATTGAATAAATGACAAAGAACCACTTTCTATTACTATTATTTCTTCTTTTGATTCGATATTTATAGTTTCATCTGTATCAAGTTTCCATTTTGAGGCTTCGATTTCTGCTGTATCAGAAATATTAGGGAATATTTTCTTTAGACAAGTATTTACATTTGATACAACAAATGCTTCAGTTTCTTCTTCTGTTTCTGAACTACTTGCAAATATGTCTTCATATTTCTTTAGAAGTGCTTCTTCTTCTATTTTCTTTCTTGCTTCTTCAGCTCTCTTTCTAGCTTCTTCTTCAGCTTTTTTCCTAGCCTCTTCTTCAGCTTTTCTTTTTGCCTCTGCCTCAGCTATTTTTCTCTTTTCTTCTTCAGCTCTTCTTTTTTCTTCTTCTTCAAGTCTTTTTCTAGCTTCTTCTTCTCTTTTTCTAGACTCTTCTTCTTCAGCTCTTTTTCTTGCCTCTATTTCAGCTTTTAGTCTTGCTTCTTCAAGTTTTCTCTTAGCCTCTTCTTCAGCTTTCTTTTTAGCTTCTTCTTCAGCTTTTCTTTTTGCTTCAGCTTCAGCAAGTTTTCTCTTAGCTTCTTCTTCAGCTTTTAGTCTTGCTTTCTCAAGTTTTCTCTTAGCCTCTTCTTCAGCTTTCTTTTTAGCTTCTTCGAGTTTTCTTTTTTCCTCTTCTTCAGCTTTCTTTCTAACTTCTTCTTCAGCTTTTCTTTTTGCTTCAGCTTCAGCAAGTTTTTTCTTAGCTTCTTCTTCGGCTTTTCTCTTAGCTTCTTCTTCGGCTTTTCTCTTAGCTTCTTCTTCGGCTTTTCTCTTGGCTTCTTCTTCGGCTTTTTTCTTAGCTTCTTCTTCGGCTTTTCTCTTGGCTTCTTCTTCGGCTTTTCTCTTGGCTTCTTCTTCGGCTTTTCTTTTTGCTTCTTCTTCGGCTTTTCTTTTTGCTTCTTCTTCGGCTCTTTCTTTTTTTGATTTGTATGGAACTTTTTTGTTCTTTTTTTCTTTTTTCTTGCGATCTTTTTTGTCTCTTTTATCAAGTATATCTATTTTTATATCACTGAAATCCATTAAATCATCATCTAGGGCAGAGCCTTTTTTAGCAGGTGTATCAACTATATCAGAGATATCTACATCTATATCGAAGTCAATATCTGCTAATTCTTTATTTTTATTTTCCTCTTTTTTAGCCATATTTATCTCCCTTTTATTTTACTTGATTTTTGTTATTATCTCTTTACCCATAAATGGAACAAGAATTTCAGGAATTCTTACACTTCCATCTTTTTGTTGATAGTTTTCAAGTATAGCTATTATAGCTCTACTTACTGCTATAGCTGTGCCATTTAAAGTATGTACATAAGAGGCAGATTTAGCGTTTTTGCCTTTGTATTTTATGTTTAATCTTCTTGCTTGGTAATCAGTACAATTTGATGTACTTGTAACCTCGCCATAAGATCCACCTTCTCTTGTAGGCATCCATGCTTCTATATCATATTTTCTGTATGCTGGACCACCTAAATCACCAGTACAACATTCTATAACTCTATATGGAATACCTAATTCTGCAAATATTTCTTTTTCTATTCCAAGTAGTTCTTCAAGCATTTTTTCTGATTCTTCAGGTGTTGTATATGCAAACATTTCTACTTTACTGAATTGGTGTACTCTGTATAGTCCTTTTGAAGATTTTCCATAAGCACCTGCTTCTGTTCTGAAACAATGTGAATAGCCTGCTATTTTCATTGGGAGATTTTCTTCTTTTAGTATTTCTCCTGAATATAATCCAGCAAGTGTGATTTCTGCTGTTGCGATCAAGGACATGTCTGTATTTTCGATTGAATAAATTTGAGCTTCAGTCCCTCTTGGATTAAATCCAGTACCAAACAATACAGAGTTCTTTGCTAAATCTGGTGTTATATGTGGAACAAATCCTTTGGAAATTAATTTTCGTAGTGCAAAATTGATGAGTGCTTGTTCAAGAAGAACTCCATCACCTTTCATGAAATAGAATTTTTGACCTGTAACTTTTGCACCACCATCAAAATCGAGAATGTCGAGTTCTTTTCCGAGTTCGACATGATCTTTTGGTTCAAAATCAAATTTTGTTGGTTCTGAATAGAAACATATTATTTTATTGCTTTCTTCACCTTTTCCAACAGGTGTATCAGGATGACTCATGTTTGGAATTTTTGCTTGGATTTCTTTTACTTTTCCATCAATTTCCCTAGTTTTTTCATCCAATTCTGTTGCTTTTGCTTTTAATTCAGAACCTTTTTTTATTAGTTCTTTTCTTTCTTCATCAGAAAGTTTTGCCTTCATGGCTTTTGCTGTCTGATTTTGATTCATTCTTATTTCTTCTAATTCTCCAATAAGAGATGATCTTTCAGAAGCCAATTTTTCCAAATCGTCTATATTTACATTGATGTTCCTGTCTAAGCAGTTTTTCTTTACTAAATCTATATTCTTCAATATAAATTTTAAATCAAGCATTTTGAATTTTCCCCTTTATTTATACTTTTTTTTAAATTAATTTTCTCTTTAGGTAGGAAGTTCTTTATTGTTTGCTGAAATACCTTTTTGCGGTTAATTCGCTTTTTGTCAGAAAGGGCTTTATTTTATGAAGTATTATATATATATTTTCATATTATTATTTTCTATTTATTTTTCTATTACACCTTTATATTCTGCAGATAACACTTATTCTGGAAAAAGATGGGGATATTCACACATGACTTTAACTAAAGCATCTGATTTAGCTTGGTCAAAAGATGGATATTTTATTTATTATAGAACCGTTACAGATGATGGTTCTACTATTTGCAGATTGAGAGATAAATGGAAAAATATAAGGAAACAGGATAATTCTGGAAATATGAAACTCGAAACTGTTCCTGGTGATTTGAGGATTGAAACATTATATAAAATAACTGCACCTGTAAAATATTTTACTTTTTCACCAGATACAACAAAAGCTGCTTATTGTATTCCAGAAGGTGGAGGATATGCACTATATATATTGAATTTGGCGACTAAGGAAACAAGAAGACTTACTTATGGAATGGCTCCTTCTTGGTCTCCTAAAAGTGATAAAATCGCTTTTTATTTTAAAGGTAGTAATGGAAGATATGGAATAGGAATAATTAGTCCTGACGGAAATAATTTTAGAGTTCTGTCCGCTCTTGATGATTGGTCTCCTGTTTGGAGTCCAGATGGAAACTCTATTGCTTTTTTGTCTGCAAGGGATTATGTTACAAATGGAACAATGGATTATTCAAATATATTTGTGATAAAACTTGAACCATATTCTATTACTCAAATTACAAGGGAGAAAAATACTTGGCAAAAGAATTTGAGTTGGTCCCCTGTTGGCAAAAAGATTGTATATCAGTCAGCAAAAGGAGTTGAAATTGCAGATGTTCCTCCAAAGTCTGTTAAATTGGTAGAGTCTGCAGATAAATATAGATTGGATCATGCTTTTAAACCAGTTTTTAGCCCTGATGGTAGATGGATTTTTTTCCGTCGTGAGAAGGGTATGGGATTGGTTCAACATAATACTTTTCAAGGAGCTCCAATAGAAGGTTCTGCTCCTTGGTGGTCTCCTGCAATTGATTCGACAGGAAAAAAGATTGTTTTTAATTTATGGAGTGAAAGCTCAAAAGCTGGAATTTGGGTCGTTGAAGCTTTTGATTTCTAAAAAAAAATAATAAGTAAGGATTGAATTTTTATTATGGAAAATAATGTTTGTAATGTCTGTTCTTATGGAAAAACCAATGTAGGTCCTGTCCGCAACAATAATGAGGATAATTTTTTCAGATCAGAGATGAATTTCATTCTTCCTGATGAAGATGGAGTTATGAATGATGAGAGAATTGGATTATATATTTTGTGCGACGGCATGGGCGGTCATCTAAAGGGAGAAGTTGCAAGTGCTGCTGCTGTTAATGAATTGAAAAGAATTTTGATGGGATTCATGCTTTCCCCAAATGCTCTTCAATTTGATGATTTTGATACATTGTTAATTGAATCTATTAAACAGGCAAATGATGTTGTTCTCAAAATAAATGAAGATGAGGGAATTCCTCCAGAGGCAAGAAGAATGGGAACAACTACTGTTACGGCACTCTTTACTGGTAAGCGTTGCTATGTAGCCCATGTTGGGGATAGCAGATGTTATTTAATAAAAAATGGAGCAATAAAACAGTTGACAGAAGATCATAATTTAGCTTCATATCTTTTAAAGAGTGGTATTTTTAAAACAAGACAAGAAGCAGATAAAGCAAAAGGTGCTAAATCATTGACCCAAGCTCTTGGTCCTTCTGATAGTTCTTCTATAGAGCCTTCTGTTACATCTTTTGATGTTGATGAGAGTTGTTATTTGATTCTCTGTTCAGACGGTCTTACAGATGTTGTTTCAGATAAAGAAATTGTTTCTATAGTAACATCTTCAAGAGGTAATTTAAAGAAAACAACTGAAAAACTTATAAAGAGAGCTTATAAAAATAAAACAGCTGATAATATTACAATTATTGCTGTTAGATTTGATGTAGAGTAAAAATGAGGAGAAGAGATAAGAGAGGAGTTTATATGGAAAGACGAAAACTTGGCAAGACTGGGCTTGAAGTTTCTTTCATGGGAATAGGTGGTATTCCTCTTCAGAGATTTGATGAAAATAATACTGTTGAGATATTATCTGAAGCCATAAATCAAGGAATTAATTTTATTGATTCTGCAAGAGGATATACAAAAAGTGAAGAACTCATCGGAAAGGCTCTAAAAAAAGTTGGTCGTGAAAAATTTGTGATTGCAACAAAAGCTCAAAGTAGAGATTATGATGGCATGATAAAAGAAATGGATATAAGTCTTAAAAATTTTCAGACAGATTATATAGATTTATATCAATGTCATTTTGTTTGTAATGAAAACGATTTAAATAAGATTCTCTCGGAGAATGGTGCTTTAAAAGCCCTACTTGAATATAGAGAAAAAGGATTGATAAAACATATAGGCATAACTTCTCATAATATGAAAACAGCTGTAATGGGCATTGAATCAGGAAAATTTGAAACTGTTCAATTTCCGTTTAATTTTATTGAATCTGACGGCAAAACTGTATTTAAAAAAGCAAAAGAACACAATATGGGAACTATTGCTATGAAGCCTCTTGGTGGTGGAGCAATCACAAATAGGGGATTGTCTTTTAAATATCTTTCCAATGAAGAAAATCTCGACTGTATAATACCAGGTGTTGACAATGCAGAACAATTAAAATCAAATATGACTGATTTTTTGAATTGTTATGGAGATGGTAAATTTATCGATTCCGAAAGAGATATTATCGAAAAAGAAAAAAATCTTTTAGGTGTTGATTTCTGCAGGAGATGTGATTATTGTCAGCCATGTACTAAAAATATTCCTATATCTGTGATTTTTACTGCAAAAGCATATTATGAAAGATACAATTTGAAAGATTGGGCTTTGGGAAAGTACAAAGCATGTAAGGCAAATATAACAGATTGTATTGATTGTGGAAAATGTGAAAAGAGATGTCCATATAATTTACCAATAAGGCAAATGCTCAGAAAAACCCATGAACTACTTGCAAGATAATTATTGTGAACTAATAATTTTTTTAGAATAGGGTGTGTTGAATAATTTATAACACACCTATATTATTATTTAAGAAAATGGATTTTTTGTGTCTGTGCAATTCGCTCAGAGAAAATATAACTAAATTAACAATAAAAAAACAGACTTTGTGAAATTACTCTCACAAAGCCTGTTTTTTATTAGTTATTAATTTTCACAGTTTTCTCTGAACCATTCACGAGAAATGTCCCAAGATGTATTTAAACGCCCTGAAGTATTTCCACCTCTTGCATTCCAATATAGATTCCAACCATCTGGATAAATACCATTTTCAGGTTTTTCTATTTCACAATATAATTTTGTTTTACCGTTACAAGCCTGAGCAACTGATTCAAATGTGTTTGTTTCTGGTTTATAAGTATATCCTATTTTTGTTAAACTTTCAGGTATATATACATATTCTAAATTGTTGCATTCTTTAAATATCTGAGCACCATTAGCATCTGTATCTGATGTAAAAGTTTTATCTCCGTATGCTGGTTGAACAATATCTGGATGTCCAAAGCATGTTAATCCATCCCAGAATTCAATCCATTTTAGAGAAGAAGAAACTCTGAAAGTTCTGCAATAGAGAGTTTTTACAGTATTTGGAACTAAAACATCAGCTCCACTGTCAAGAGGTCCTACAGATGTTATAGCACTATTTCCATCAAATGCACATTCTGCAAATATTTCACATCCATTTATAACTGTTACATATTGTTTATTCATTGGGCAGGCAACAAGTGTTTTATGGTCTTCGCTGTATATTACTCCATCTATTGAGTCAAAAATTGGATTGTCTGTTCTAATTACATAATTTGTTAATTGTCTCTTAGGATATGAATTAGATACAAGAGACATTGTACCGCCTATTCCTTCAAATGATTCTGTGCCATCTTCATTTACTGTTATGCCATCATATGTATTTGGAAAAACTATTGTATTTAATACCATTTTACAACTTACAAAAGCATAATGTCCTATTACTCTAACACCATCAGGCATGACAAGTTTTGTTGCTTCTGTACTTAATTCGCTGTGTTGTTTTAATATCTGGCTAAAATGTTGACTATGATTTCTATAGTCATTAGGATTTGAAGTACCATTAATATTAGAATGTTGTTCATAATTCCAACGTTTTGTATTTTGGTATTTATCTATTCTTTCGCTTTCAGCTATAGTTACTTTGTTGCCATTTTCATCAAATACTAAAGCACCTTTTACAATTTTATCTCCTGTTACATCTTGCCAAGGGGCTATAAGTACATTATTTGAATTGTAAAATCCTGGTACAACTATTGTTTCGAGTTTTTCATCTTCATTGTATTCTGCAATTTCGTTTTTTGGAGATTCATCAACATTTACTGTTATATTTCCTTCACTGTCAACTTCTTCTGTTGAAATATATTTGATAGTTCCATCTTTAGATGAAATTACAGCTATTTTTGTTCCTTCTTCTTTATCCGTTTTTATAACAATTTTTATGAGTCCCTCTTCATCAAGAGCAATTATCTCATTGATGTCATTTTCATTTGAGATCATACCAGTATCCATAAGGATTTTTATCATTTGTTCTTTTTCTTCATCGGTCAATAATGTAGCATTTACTCCATTATTGTCATTTGTTAATATTGTTTTATGGGTATTTACAGTGATAGGTAAGTTGAATACTCTTTCTGTTTGTGGATCAGTATATTGTGCATATAATGTTGTTGTTCCAGTTGTTGCACCGCTACCTATTCTATTGTTTTCGGTGCATCCGATAGAGGTGATTTTTCCTGTTGAATCAACTTTAGCTATATTTTCATTATTTGTTGTAAATATACAATCTGTTGTAATATCAACACCATTGAGATTTACTTTAATTTGTTCCGTATTTCCAATAAACATATCGAATACATCTTTTTCAAGTTCAGGTGTTGGTATTACTAATACATGTATTTTTGTAAGTATATGATCTATTTGCTCTATTGACTTTGTATCTTCTTCATAATCAACATCAATAATTGTTTTTCCAATTTCAATAGCATGAACTAATCCATGTTCAATTCCGTGGTCAATTGTATTGTCAACAGTAATAATATTTTTATTTTCTGATACATAATTGATATGTTTATGTGCTTCATGAAGTCCCTTAATTAGAACATCGAGGTCTCCTGTTTCTCCCTTGTATAGAATGATTCCATCTTCAGTTTCATAAATATGTGAATCATGGTGATATATTATATTCTTAGGAGTATTGACCTTGATGTTTATAATATTGTCATTAGCTCCATCGAGATGGACTATGATACTTACTTCGCCTTCTCCAACGATGTTAATTTTTCCGTTGTTATCAATAAATGCGATCTTATCGTCAGTAGAAGTAAAATTAACTTTATCTGTTACATCTTGTCCATTGAGTGTAATAATTATTTTTTCGTTATTTTCATAGTTACCGAGTTCAAATTCGAATTCATTTTGAGATACTTCCAATGTAGGAAGTGCTGGATCGATAACTGTAACTGTAAAAGTCTTGTCAGATTGTGTTTGTTCTGCATGTACATTATAAACACATGTTCCAACTTCAAGGGCATTTATGAGTCCTTTTTTTACAGTTGTAACAGCTGATTTGCTTGCACTTTTTTCAGATTGTAATGTAAATGTTACTTCTTTTGTTTTATCAATACCATCAACATAAGCGATTACATTATCGCTTGAACCTTTTTGTATAGTAAAAGCATATTTAGAAAGTGTAAGCTGTGAAACATATCCATAGAACTCACAGGCTCCACTACTTTCTCCGCTTGAACTGCCACATGCAGTTGTTATAAATGTAGTAAAAAGTAAGATTAAAGAGAGTAAGATAGAATTAAAATGTTTTCTCATGTTTTCACCCCCTTTAGAAAATTTTTGATATATGGCTTAAATATAATTGCTTAATTTATTGAAAAACATATAAAAACATTTTATATTGGATTGTAATATCGAGAAATATTACACGATTAAAATCTCACCAGCTGCGTATTATAGTAGCAAAGTATAAAAATGTCAAGTATTTTTCTTGTTATTTTTTTCACAATATAAAAAATAAAAAGCCTTCCAACAGGAAGACTTTACTTCTTTATAGATATAATTTCGGCTTTTTAAATTTTAAAAATTGAGAATAAAACTTAAAAATTGTTACAAAAATGTCATGTTTTGTGCTTTTTTTCACAGTTGCAGCCTTTATGTCCCTATATAGATATAGTTTCTAAATCATCTGGGACAAAGATATTACCTTTAAAATATTTTTGTCCTATTTTCGTATATTTTTCTTTTCTTTTTTTTATGTTGGTATCTTCTGTATGACAGAGAATTAAATTTTTAACACCTAATCTTTCAGCTAATATACAAGCATCATCAACTGTTGAATGATTTTTTTCATAGGCACGAAATTTTTTTTCTTCATCTTTTATACAAAATGCTTCGTGTATAAGCCAATCGGCATTTTTTACATATTTTTCTTCATGTTCATGACAAGGTTCATCTCCACAAAAAGTCAATTTTTTGTAATTATCATAATTCATCATAAATCCAAATTGAATTGTTTTTATTGATTTTACATCGAAAAATGTAAATTTTTGTCCTATTATTTCTTTTTCTTCTCCGTCTGTTATTTTTATTAGATGAAGTCTTTTACCAATAAAAGCAACTTCTGATGGTTGTAAAAGCATTTCAGCAATCTTTTTTATTATTTGAAGTGCTTCTTCATTTGAATAAATAAATACTTCGCCCTCATATCTTCCCTTGTTCATTCTTTGTGTGAACATTCTCACGAGCCAAAGAATACCCATTAAATGGTCCATGTGAGTATGTGTAAGAAAAATATGTTTTATATTTAGCCAATTACAATTTATTTCTTTAAATTGTTTAAAAATTGTATTGCCACCCCCGCCATCAACAAGAAGGAGTTGGTCTTTATTTTGAATTAAAAAGCAAGTGTTGTAACATTCTGTAACAACAGCCTTGCCAGTCCCAAGCATTGTTATTTTCATGTCGTTTATGTCTCTTATGTTTTTTGTCCGTCTTTTAAGTTAGTTGTTATAGCACTGTTTTTAATAATTCGATTGAATTTCCTTCATTTGGATCATTTGTTCCAAGGATTCCACCAAATGCACGAGTTAAAATATTTTTCTTCAAATCATCTAATAGTGCAGAAGTCTTATTATTATCAGATAAATTAACAACTTTTTCTATTTTTTCTTTTGCTAAATCGATTTTGGAAATATAATTATCAAGTTTATTTACTATACGTTTCTGTTCAGCAAGTGGAGGTAGGGGAAAAGTTGTTCCATTTATATGCTCAACACGAATATTATTAATATTTGTACCATTGGCAAGTAATCTAATTCTATGTCTATAAATATCTGTTAAAAAGAAGTAATCAATATAACTTTTATTAAATTGTTCTTTTGGACGAACTAACATTAAAAAAGCTCCAAATGCAACATCTGAATAATCAATATTAGAAATTCCTGCTTTTCCTATAACTGTACTACTTCCTGTTGATGATACAAT
>JBGUKW010000163.1:0-16053 GCA_045114665.1 Candidatus Xenobia bacterium
ACATATCAAGGAAAGCAGAAGAATCATTTTTATTGCAAAAATCTATAGCAAGTTCTGTCAAAATTTCTGTTTCAGGTCTTGGAATAAGACAATCTTTTGAAACATAAAAAGAAAGAGACATAAACTCTTTTTTATTCAAAATATATGCTATAGGCTCTCCTGTTACCCTTCTTTCTAAAAAAGATAAATATTTTTCAACCAAAACTGGAGCAGGTTTAAAATTTGGATTTATAAACAAAAATTCCTTTGAAACAGAAAGAGCTTCAGAAAGAAGAACCAAAACATCAATTTTTGAATCAAGATATGGATCACTACATCTCTCATTAAGAATTTTTATTCCATAATCAAAAAGTTCTGATATTTTTTTATTACACATTCTAATTTATTACAAAGAAAAATCTTACGCATTTTCCTCAACTGCAAGAGCTTTTCTCTGTGCTTCAAGTGCCAAAGCGTCTATAATTTCATCAAGGTCTCCATCCATAACTAAATCTATGTTGTGAACACTAAAACCGATTCTATGGTCTGTAATTCTGCTCTGTGGAAAATTATAAGTTCTTATTTTCTCACTTCTATCACCTGAACCAACCTGAGATTTTCTCTCACTTGCCAATTCATTTGATTTTTTGGACTGTTCAATTTCCAAAATTTTTGCCCTCAAAAGTCTCATAGCTTTTTCTCTGTTCTGATGTTGAGAACGCTCATCTTGACAAGAAACAACTATTCCAGTAGGAATATGAGTAAATCTTACAGCAGAATCTGTTTTATTGACATGCTGACCACCAGCACCTGATGAACGATATGTATCAACTTTAATATCTATAGGATTGATCTGAACATCAACAGCTTCTGGTTCAACCAATACTGCAACCGTTACAGTAGATGTATGAACTCTTCCTGATGATTCTGTATCAGGAACACGCTGTACTCTGTGTACTCCACTTTCATATTTTAGTCTTGAATAGACATTTTTGCCAGAAATGGAGAAAACAACTTCTTTAACTCCACCTAAACCTGTCATATTGGAGTTGATTATATCTGTTTTCCAACCCTTTCTCTCTGCATATTTGCAATACATTCTAAATAATTCACCTGCAAAGAGTGCTGCCTCGTCTCCACCTGCTCCACCTCTTATCTCCATAATGATGTCTTTTTCATCATAAGGATCTTTCGGAAGCAAAAGAATAAAAAGTTTTTCTTTTATTTTTTCATGTTTTCCATTTAGAATGTCCAATTCTTGATTTAGATAATCAAGCATATCAGGGTCTTCTTCATGTTTCATCAACTCTTTAGTTTCTTCAATTTCAGCATTTATTTTTTTATAATCACCATAAACAGCAACTGTCTCTTCTAAAGAAGTTCTTTCTTTATTTAAAACCATAAAACGATTTGGATCCGCTGCTATACTTGGATCAGATAGTTGTTCACTAAGTTCATTAAATTTCTTTTCTATAAGCTCAAGTTTCTTTTCCATATATCCTCAATTCCTCCATATTTTCTTTTTATTTTCCGTCTAATGAGCCAGTAGTTTTGTATATATGTATTAAAAATGTTTTGCCATTTAAGTAAAAGTTTTTACGGTAAGAAAACATTTTTGTTATATAGACAAGTTAAATAATTTTAAATTGAGTCGATCGACTTAATCTTTAAGTAAATAATAATTTACAGGCTTAGATTGCCACGGTCGCACGCTCCCTCGCAATGACAAAGGGGAAGTATCTAGGCATATATTGGATAGTTTTCAGTAACTTTTTATTTATATATAGCACAACGAGCTATACTAAAAACAAAGTGGCAATTCTCTAACAGAAGAACCTTCTTCTTCTGTTACTGGTCTTTCAAAACAAGAACGACACCTCGGCTCATACCCTTCTTTAGCATCTCCAACAAGAATAGTTGGGCTTGAATAATCAGCAGGCTGTCCATTTACCATTTTTTGTGTTCTACTTGCTTCTTTTCCACAGACAAGACATATTGCTCTCAATTTATCGACAATTTCAGCTTTTGCCAAGAGTTCAGGCATTGGTCCAAATGGCTCGCCTCTAAAATCGAGATCAAGTCCTGCAACAATAACCCTAATACCAAAATCAGCCAATTTATCACAAACAGATACTATCTCTTTTGAAAAAAATTGTACTTCATCAATAGCAACAACACGAGTATCATTTTCTACAAATTTAAATATATCATAAGGATGATTTACTGGAATAGCAGTTATTTTAACTTGATTGTGTGAAACTACATTTTCAATACCAAATCTATTATCTGTTATTGGCTTAAAAACTTGAACTTTCTGTCTTGCAATTACAGCCCTTTTAACTCTTCTTATCAATTCTTCACTTTTACCACTAAACATACTGCCACATATTACTTCAAGGCTTCCTTGTTTATTCATTTTTTATTTTTCTTCCTCAGTCCAAACTTTTTTCATTTTTGAAAAACATTTAAAATCTCCATAGGGACATTTTCTTTTCAAAAAACACGCAGGTCCAGCATGTTCAAAAATAGCAGGAGATATTTTTACACATTCTCTGAAAATCTGCCAAGCTAATTTTCTTATCTCTTTACCTGCCTTTTTACAACATTTATCAGAGAAAAATTTAAAAAGCTGTGCGGCAGTCATAGTAATAACAATATTTTCAGATTTAGAAGAAGGCAAGACATACATTGCATCTTCTCTCGGTAGTCCCAACCTTATGAATGTATTATATAGATCAAAAGATTTTTCTACAAAATTTTGATATAATTCCAAAAGTTTATCATCTTCTTTAATTCTTTCTGAAATTACGAAATCATTTTCAGAATTAATAGAAATATATTTTTCTTCTCTTTTTGATAAAGCCAAATATTCACATAATGCAAGTTCTTTTAAGACAATTTCAGAAATTTCTTCAATAGAAAATGTATATGTAACATGGTCTAAAACTGAATAATTTTCAGAATGGATTAAGTCAGATATAACTTTTTTTATCTTTTCTTCTGATAATTCATCAAATATATTTGAAATTGTTCTATCTGAATTAAATAATCTACCGCAAGAAGCTACAATGCGTTCTGCATTAGCGGTATTTGACAATAAAATAACCTGCATATTATATGACCTCAAAAATATCTAACTTCTTCAAATAAAAGGAGGTGTGAAATAAGAAGTTTCCACACCTCCCTCTATCAATACAAAAATAAGTTCTAAGCCTTAGTTTTGTTAAGTCCGTAACGCTGACGGAATTTTTCAACTTGACCTTCTTTTGTGCTGAAAGATTTTTGTTTTCCAGTATAGAAAGGATGGCAAGCTGAACAAACTTCTACTTTAAGTTCTTTCTTTGTTGAAAATGTCTTAAATGAATTTCCACATGAACATGAAACTGTTACTTCATGAAAAGCTGGATGTATTTTAGTCTTCATAAAAATTTACCTCAAAAAAATAAACAATTAACTTAAAGGATTATAGCACACAATAAATTATTTGACAAGAGAAAGAACAAATTTTTTTTATAAAATTATAAAATATTTTGCAATTTCACTCTGAATGGAGAAAAATTTATAAGGAATATTGAAAAAAACATCTCCATTTTGTGATTTTTTTTCAATAAATCCATTTTT
The DNA here is from genome assembly GCA_045114665.1 of Candidatus Xenobia bacterium. Lineage (GTDB taxonomy): Bacteria > Vulcanimicrobiota > CADAWZ01 > CADAWZ01 > CADAWZ01 > CADAWZ01. Next base: position 3,601 of record JBGUKW010000163.1, read on the forward strand.
TATCAAAAATTTTAATTCTTTAAAATACACTTTTTCAAAATCTTCACCAAAAATTTTATAAAATTCTGAGCAAGAAAGACCGTTTGCAAGTCTTAACTTTAACATAACAAATTCACCTTCAGAATTCTTCAAAGGCAATTTTTCAGTGTATTCTTGAATATTTTCGTTATTTACTATGTTTTTACAGTATTGAAAAGGATCAGAAATATTTTTAACTCTCTCTCTATTGACAAAAGAACATGCCGAACTTCCAAAACCTAAATATTCTTCAAAATTCCAATATTTTAAATTGTGCCTGCAAAATTTATTATTTTTTGCAAAATTAGAGATTTCGTAATGGCAAAATCCATTTTTAACTAATTGACCATGGGCATATTCCATTTGTTCAATGAGTAAATCATCATTTGGAATTTCCAAAATACCATTTATACATTTATCGCCAAGCAATGTTCCTTCTTCAGCCATAAACATATAAAGAGAAATATGCTCTATTGGAAATTTTAAGACTTGAGCAATATCTGAAGACAAAATATCTTTTGTATAATTAGGAAAACCAAATATTAAATCGACCCCAACAGAATTAAAATCAAGGGAACATGCACTTTCAAGAGTTTTTGACAATTCAAAAGACGAATGTAATCTCCCAATTTTTTTTAGGAGGGAATCATCAAAACTCTGCCCACCAATACTAATTCTGTTTATTCCTGCATTTTTAAAATCTGAAAGCAAATTACCTTTAACTGTGCATGGATTACATTCCATAGAAATTTCAGAATTGGGCATAATTCCAAATTTATCATCTATTTTAGAAATAATACGCTCTATCTGTTTCGGAGATAAAATGGAAGGAGTTCCCCCACCAAAAAATATTGTATCAACATTTTTTGTGTAAGATATTCTTTTTATTTCACAACAAACACAATTAATATATTCATCTATAAAATCCTCATTCCATTTTGCTTTTGGAAGTGAATCAAATGCACAATAAAAACATTTTCTCATGCAAAAAGGAACATGTACATATATCCCAAGCATATTTAAACTCTAATTCTTATGCGGTGATAAGATACTCATTATAAAGTTTTTCTTTATTTCAACTGCTGCGTGTGGACATAATTCGTGACAACAAAAACATCTTATACATTTTTTGTTGTCCGCAACTGGTCTTTTGTCAACTAAAGTAATTGCTTTTGCAGGACAAATCTTGGCACAATAGCCACAGGCTTTACATCTATCAGTAAAAAATATTTTTGGCTTGATTAGACTTTCTGCAATATTTTTTATGATACCATCTGCAAAATGAATATTCATTGAAGATGGCAATTTTATATCTTTAATTTTTGTATTATCATCTATTTTTAAAAGTGGATATTCAATAGAATCTTTAAAACCTAGCAATCCCCTCTTCTCTGCATTTACCAAAACTCTGACTTTTTCAGGATCGATCCCCATCAATTTAACAGCTGAATAATCAAGTGCAAAAGCATTTTCTGAAGCCAAAATAAGACCAAAATTTCTAACTCTTCCAGATGTTGGTCCATCTCCATCCATTCCCACTATTCCATCCATAATAGAAAGCTGTGGCTTTGAAGCGAGGAAAATATCAATCAATGTATCTGCAAAATGTGAATAATCTGGCATTCTAAAGTGCATTTCCATTTTTGCAAGTCCAGGAATAGAACCGAACATATTTTTTACAGCACCTGTATAAACCATTTGACAATGTGTTTTCATTTTAGGCAAATTTATTATTAAATCTGCTTCAGTCAATGGCTTTAAAATGGTTAGTTTTTTCAAATATACAGCATCGGAATTTTCAACTTCAGCTGAATCAACATCAAAATTTAAAGTGGCATTATGACCTTCGACAGCTTTTGTCATTTCCGTTATTTTGTATATTCCCTTTAAAACTTCTGGCTTATATAGATTTCCAGGGCTTTCTACTATAAGTGATTCTGCTCCAAGTTCATCTATCAATGTACAAAGTGCAGAAACAAAAAATGGATGTGTAGTTGCTGCAACTTCAGGCTTTTTGCCCATAACAAGATTTACTTTTAGTGCAACTTTCATGCCTTTTTTAACAAAAGCACCAAGCCCACCTATTGAGTCAAGACATTCTCTCAATTTTGCCAAAACATCATCATAAGTCTCACACTTTACAATGCCAACTTTCATATTTAGCCCTCCAAAAATTCACAGAAAAGCTAGTTAAGTTTTTTTGCTCCCCATGGAGCTCCTTCTGCCTTTCCATGATATTCAACATGTGGAACACCTAAAAAAGCATCTTGCCCTATTTTTGTAACAGAATCAGGAACTTTTATATTTAAAGAAGTACAATTTTCAAAAGCCCTATTCCCTATTTTTGTAACACTCTTGGGTATATAAATATTTTGTAAAGAAGTACAACTCTCAAAAGTTTGCTTTTCTATTTCTGTGACAGAATTAGAAAGTTTTATCTCTTTTAAAGAAGTGCAACCCCAAAAAGCTTGATTTCCTATCTCTGTAAGAGAATCTGGAAGTTTTACATCTTTTAAAGAAGTACAACTATAAAAAATTCGACTTCCTATTTCTGTAACAGAATTAGGAATATCTATTTTTTCTAAGGACTTACAGTTAAGAAAAACTCCACTTCTTATTATTCTTACACTTTTTGGAATTTTTATTTCTTTTAAATTAGAACACTCGCCAAAAGCCTCATATCCTATTATTTCAATATTGTCAGGAATTACAAAATTTGTCAAAGATGTACATCTAAAAAACACATTTTTTTCAATTCGATTAATATTTTTAGGAATATGTACATTTGTTAAAGCATAACAATTAACAAAAGCGTATTTATATATTTTATTTACAGAATCAGGAATTTTTATTTCTTTTAAAGAGACACATTCAGAAAAAGCACTCTCTCCAATAGTTGTAAGACCTTCTGGTAAAGAAACTTGTTTCAACTTTGTAGAAAAAGAAAAACATTTGTCTCCTATTTCTTTAATTTGATATTCTTGTTTCTTATATTTATAAGAACTTGGAATATTAATAGAATCGACAGGTTGTTCATCTTTCTTCCAATCTTTTTCAATATTACCTTCTGTATAAGTATAACCCAAATAATTTAAAACATTAGAATCTAAAACTTCTGGTTCTTTATCTTTAATAGTATATTTTTGGACTGTATGCATTCTCGATGTAATATAAGGAATTCCAACAATAAACAACATTGCTAATAAAATGGCAAATATAAATTTAAAACTATTATCTTGTTCAACAACTGCATTCTCAACACTTATTTTTTTGTCATATTTATTGGCTAATTGAAGTATTTTATTGACAAGATATTCAGCTTCTTTTTTTGTTATTCTATCTATCAAAACTATTCGAGATTTTTTAAAATTATAATCATCTTTTTTATACAGCAATAATTCAAAATTATTTAGTTCAATATTGTCTGTACTTGTAGTGTTAGCTTTTTTACTAAACATAGTAAAAATATTTCCTACTAATATTTTAGCAATAGCTACTTTAAAAGATGATATTTTCTTTTCATTTATTCCAATAGTAATGTTTCTATCAATCTTTATATTTTTAGGATTGCTTGGCTTTGAATTTACAAATTGAAGTTTTGAAATAGCAATTTGAAATGAATCTATAGAAATATGCACTCCTGGATTTTTACAAACATTGTATATGGAATAGCCCAAAATGTAAAATACTCCACAAAATATCATATAAATCATAAAAAAATTACTACTAAAATTATTTAAAAAATAAAAAAAGAAAATAAAAAAGAATAAACTTACTATGAAATCAAAAATAAGTTTAACAAATCTAAAAAAATTATAAATAGACTTTCTCTGTATAGTGAAATTCACATTATCATTTTTTACAATCTCAAAATTGCGAATATTCGGAACATCTTCTATATCTTGCTTTTCTTCTAGGTTTTCCAATGGCAAATTATTATCTCTCATACAGCTTCAATCCTATTATATCTCTTAAAATAGTCCTTTTACAATTCCATCTTCAGTCAAATCAATATTTTCTGCTGCTGGAACTTTTGGAAGTCCTGGCATTGTCATAACATTTCCTGTATAAATTGCAATAAAACCAGCACCAGAACAAACCTTTATATCTCTAACTTTTATCTTAAATCCATCAGGGGCATTTAATAAAAGCGGATCATCAGAAAAACTGTACTGAGTTTTTGCAATACATATAGGTAAATTGCCAAAGCCAAATTTTTCTGCTTGTGCAATATTCTTTAATGCAAGTTGATCAAAATCTACACCATCTGCATGATAAACTTTCTTGGCAACAGCTTCTATCTTTTCTCTTATTGTCATAGAATCTTCATAGGAAAATCTAAAATGATTCTCTTTTTCACATGATTCAACAACAGCCTTTGCCAATTCAACAGCACCCTTTCCGCCTAATTTCCAAGAATCAGAAATATAAATCTCTATTCCCTCTTTTTTACATTCATTAAGAAGAGTTTCAATTTCTTTTTCTGTGTCAAAATCAAATTTATTCAATGTTGCAACACATGGAATTCCAAAAACTTCTTTTATATTTGAAATATGTCTTTTTAAATTTGGAATTCCTTTTATCATTGCAGATACATTTTCTTCTTTTAAATCTTCTTTTTTTACTCCGCCATGATATTTAAGAGACCTTATAGTAGCAACTACTACAACACAAGAAGGAACAAGACCAGATTTTCTGCATTTTATATCAAAAAATTTTTCTGCTCCCAAATCAGAAGCGAAACCTGCTTCAGTAACAGTGTAATCAGAAACTTGTAATGCCATTTTTGTTGCCAAAACAGAATTACAACCATGTGCAATATTTGCAAATGGACCGCCATGTATAAAAACTGGTGTATGTTCGAGAGTTTGAACTAAATTTGGATTTATGGCATCTTTCAAAATGACAGTCATAGCCCCTTGTGCTTTTAGATCACCTGCATATACAGGTAATCCCTCATAATTATAGCCAACTATAATTTTTGAAAGCCTCAATTTTAAATCTTCAATACCATCTGCAAGACATAGAATAGCCATTATCTCCGAAGCAACAGTAATATCAAAACCATCTTCACGTGGAACTCCATTTGTTGTTCCACGAAGACCTGAAATTATATTTCTGAGCTGTCTGTCATTTACATCAAGACATCTTCTCCAAGTTATTCTTTTTGTATCTATTCCAAGTTTGTTTCCCTGATAAATATGATTATCAACAATGGCAGCAAGCAAATTATTTGCCAGTCCTACAGCATGTATATCACCTGTAAAATGAAGATTTATATCTTCCATTGGTATTACCTGAGCATAACCTCCACCAGCAGCTCCACCTTTTATTCCAAAAACAGGACCAGCAGAAGGCTCTCTCAATGCAGAAACAGCTTTTTTTCCAATTTGGCGAAGTGAATCTGTAAGACCAACACTTATTGTTGTTTTTCCCTCTCCCAAAGGAGTCGGGGTCATTGCTGTGACAAGGATAAGTTTTCCCTTTTTGTCATTTTTATCCAAAAATTTTAATGAGATTTTTGCTTTATATTTTCCATAATTTTCTACAAAATCTTCAGAAATACCACATTTCGAAGCAATATCAATAATATTTAATGGAGTTGCCTCTCTTGCTATTTCAATATCTGTTTTCATAAAAATTTTATTCCTTTCTATTACAATAAGTACACAAAAACACGGAAATCAAGTTTCAATTTCCGTGTTTTAAAACCTTTATTTATATTAATTACTATTCAGAAGAAGGAATTGATTGAACATCCCTCTGTTGACCTTTTTTGACAGGTTTAAAATAATTAGAAGGTATCTTTGGGATACTAATTGTACTTCTTTGAGGAGTTACTCTTCTTCTTTGTGGTGCAGGAGAAGGATTTGGATTATCATACTCCCTTGTAGTTTTAGGTCTTGAATAAGTGCTACTTGAAGAAGAATTATTGTATCCCCTATTAGAATTATACTGCTGAGAATGATAAGCATTACTATTATAAGAAGAAGTTTTTGGACGAGAAACTGCTTGAATTGTAGCCCTCTCTTTATTTATCTGAGCGACCCATTTCTTAATTTCATTAGTAACAGCAGAATCTTTATCATTAAATTTTAATGCCTTTCCTGAGTTCTCAATAACAGCATTTTTATTTCCTGATTTATAAAGAGCAGAAAGATATTTATACCAAGCTTTACCAGAATCAGGCTTTATTTTAAGTGCATATTCAAAAATACTTATTGCCTTTGAATAATTTTTCTTTGTGACTAAATCAGCACCATTCTCAATAATTTCATTAAACTTTTCGTCAACAGACTCTTTAGAAAGTTTTTTAGCTGTATTTATATATTCTGTAAATTTACTTTTTGAAGCTGTATCTCGCTTATCTTTTAAAGAATCTGCTAAATCAAGAGCAATAACTGCTCCTTCTGTAGCTAAAGTTGGATTAGCTTCAACAGTTTTATTAATAAGATCAAGTGCTTCTTTCTTCTTACCAAGTTTTTTCAATACTTTTACATATTCTGGATAAGCTATCTCTCCGCCTCCTTTTTCAGCTTTTTGGAAATAATCAAGAGCTTTTGAAAAATCATTCTTATTTGCGGATATTGTAGCCAAAGAAGAATAAATTTTACCTTTATTTTCAACTTTAGTCAACAAATCCAAATACAGTTTTTCAGCTTTATCAAATTCTTCATTGACATTATATATTTCAGCAAGAGATTCAGCTGAATCAATATCTTCAGGATTTATCTCCAAAACTTTACTATAAAATTCTGTCTTATTGTCATAATCTTCAGCTTGTTCTGCCTTAGATTTATAAATTGAAGCTATCAATCCAGATTTAGCATAATATAAACTTGGATATTTTTCTTTCAAAATATTTAAATATTCAATAGCTTTATCAATATTATTTGATTTAGAATAAGAATCAACTAAATTCCAAACAACTTTCTCATCTATATCAGGCGTTAGATTACCTGATTTTCTAGCCTGTTCATAATTAGATATAGCTTCTGAATAATTTTGAGCTTGATAAGATTTATCTGCCAATTCAACATAATTTTTCTTAACAAAAACAAAATATCCAGCAACACCAACGACAAGAAATAGAGCAATAAACAAAATTAATAACAAAGTAGAATTATTGCTTTTACTTTCTACATTTCCACCTGTATTTGCAATACTATTAAGATTATTCATCTGAGGAATATTGGCATTTACAGGGATATTTGAAATAACAGAATTATTATTTTGAATAAGCTGTGTTGCAGCAGAAGGCATTGAAGTATCTAACTGTTGAGATTGCGTTGAAGGATTGGTATTGAGTAAATTAGCAGCTTGTAATACTTTCTGCCTCTCTTCTTCAAGAACCTTTGATTTTTCTAAATCTTTAAAACTAAGTTTTCCAGAACCTTCTTGTTCTGTCTGTTCAGTTTCTACTTTTTCTCCAGAGTCTGTTTTTCCGAAACCTGGATTAAAATCAGATGGAACATCTTGCTTAAATTTATTACTAAATTGTTCCCTTTTACTGTCAATAGAATTATCTGAAACAACATCTGTTTTTTCAGGTTCTTTATTTAAATTTACAACAGGCTCTTCTGGTTTTATCAAATGAGTTTCTTGCGAAACTCCATTATTATCTTCTATATTTTGCTTTCCTTCTTTATTTTCCCTACTATAAGGACTGCGAGGAATTGAAGAACCTTCTTCCTTCTTTTCTCTACTATAAGGACTGCGAGGAATTGAAGAAACTTCTTCCTTATTTGCTATATTAGAATTAGAAGCATCTGAAGATATATCTTCTTTATTCTCATTACTGTAAACTAGTCGAGTTTTAGCATTCTCTGAAGATATTGGAGATAATGAACTTAAAAAATCATCATCTTCTTTACTATGTGGTTCTTCAACTTTAGATTGTTGAGGAATATCTCTTGAATAAGGTTTACGATTTTTAGCACCTTCTGAAGATATTGGAGATAATGAACTTAAAAAGTCATCATCTTCTTTACTATGTTGTACTTCAACTTTCGGTTGTTGAGGAATATCCCTCGAATAAGGTGTACGATTCTTAGCACCTTTTGAAGATATTGGAGATAATGAATTAAGAAAATCATCATCTTCTTTATTTGGTTGTCTCTCATCTTTTCTAAAAGGATTTATTGTATTTGCACCTTCTGAAGATATTGGAGATAGTGAATTAAGGAAATCGTTGTCTTCTTTATTTGGTTGTCTTTCATCTTTTCTAAAAGGATTTATTGTATTTGCACCTTCTGAAGATATTGGAGATAGTGAATTAAGAAAATCGTCATCTTCTTTATTTGGTTGTCTCTCATTATTTCTAAAAGGATTTATTGTATTATCACCAAATTTAGAGTCAGAAGGAGGGGTTCTTGAAATAGAATTCAAAAAATTATCATCTTTATTGATTGGTTGTTCAATATTTTGAGAATTAAAAGGACTATTAAAATTTTTATTGTCTTGCTTGAATTCAGAATCTGAAGAACTATATAAAGATCTCAAGAAATCATCATTATCCATTAATTGCTCTTGTTGTCTATTTTTGGATTCTGGTGATGGTTCAAAATCTTTTCTATGAGAAGATGTATTTCCAAAAGACTGAAGCATAGGCTTTTCAGAAATAGCCTGTCTTCTATCATCTCCTTTTTGAGAATTTAACATACTCGAAGGAGTGCCACTGTATCCCATTTTAGGCTTTAATTGTGCAAAAGACTTTCTTGGCTCAGTATTGTCATTTGAAAAATTCTTATCTGCTCCAAGTTCAAGTTTTTTAGGAATCAAACCCGCTTTTCTCAAAAGGACACTTTTAGAAGTAGAGACAGAAGAACTAACATTAGTAGCAGCTGCAATCAAAGCAGTACCAGTCAATTTACCTGTAGAAAAATAATCTAATGACATTCCAGAAATACAGCTGACAAAAGCATTACAAGAAGGAAATCTCTTTTCTGGTCGTTTAGAAAGTGCTTTTAAAATAGCTTTTGCTGCATTTTCTGGAATAGTCGGACAAAACTCTCGAGGATCTGGTGGTATTTCATTAATATGCTTTATAGCAACAGCAACAGAATTACCTCCTTCTGAAATAAATGGAGTTCTTCCTGTCAACATTTCATATATAACAACTGCAAGAGAATACTGATCTGATTTTCCTGTTATAACACCACCTGAACAATGTTCAGGTGAAGCATATTCAACAGTACCAATAAATCCTTCTGTTACATGAGGAAGTGATGCCGATGTAGTAATTCCAAAATCTACAAGATAGGCATTATTGCTCATATCGAGTAATATATTTTCTGGCTTTACATCTCTATGAAAAAAGCCTTTTCCATGTGCATAGTCAAGAGCTGCTGAAATTTGATATATAATATGTAGTGTATCATTAAGCTCAAATCTATGCTTTTTAGTAAGTTCTTTTGCAAGATCTGTTCCATCAATATACTGCATTACATAATAGATATTTGAGTCAAATCCAGCATCATAGACATGAATTATATTTGGGTGATCAAGTCTAACTATGCTAAAAATCTCATTCTTAAATCTTATAAAAGCACTCTCAGATGAAACACTTGATTTAAGTATTTTTACAGCTACATATCTTGACAAATTGAGATCATAGGCGAGATATACTATTCCCATTCCGCCTTTTCCCAACTCTTTTTCTATTCTGTATCTTCCGTTTATGATATAATTATTAATAGACATATCAAACTCCGTTAACAGAAAAATTTTATTTCACTCAATCAGTACAAAAAACATCTATAATCGACAATTTGGGCAAGTTTTTTTACTGTCCAAACTTCTTATAAATCCTCATTTAATAGAATCTGTGCATACACATCTATAATCAACAATTTGGGCAAGTTTTTTTACTTTCCAAACTTTTTTATAAATCTTCATTTAATAGAATCTGTGCATACACATCTATAATCGGCAATTTGGGCAATTAAAAGATCGTTTTTATCAAAGAAATATATATCGGCAGATACTATATCGTCACCAATTTTATCTTTTATATAAGCCCTTACTTTCACATCATTTCCTACAAAATTTCGATATTGCCTAAATTCACCAAGATAACAAGGAAGAGAAATTTTGCCTAAATATCTTTTTGTCCACAAAATCATTGCTTGGAAAGCACAATCCAAACTAAATGGATCGCTAACCCATTTACTTCTCAACGGATTTTTTATCCATTTAGAAGGCGATGATTTTGAATTTAAAAAAGCAAATATTCCCTTTTTATCTATTGCTTCTATTTCGTCAATTCCCTGTAAATCTTTTCCATGAAATAGGATCTCATAAAAATCTTTTTCGCCATATTCTCCATTTAATATTTCGGTTTCAACATTTTTACCTGCAGGACGAGATGATGACAAAAGAACATTTACAGAAAAATTGTTTTTATATTTACCTGTATTTGTCAATGTCTCAAAACGAACTTTTAATTTCAATTCTTGAGAATAAGACGACAAATTCTCTATTAATATTCGACTTTTTAACTCTTCAGTCTCAGATATTTTTATTCCTAAATTTACTTTAAATTCATCAAATCCTCTCAAAAAATATCCAGGATATGCTGAAAGTGTTGCTTCAACCATAAGCTCTGAAGCAAGTGCAACAGGGAAAACAACTTTGCCATTTATTATATGGTTTTTCAAAATTGGAAATTCATCAACAGAAATATTTTTTTCAACAACTGTTTTAAAAGAATCAGAATCATTTTCTTCCTCTTTATCAAGTTCGACAAGTACAACAATTTCAACTTCATCATTTTTAGAAGCTATTTCTCTTGCAAAGAATTTGCCTCCTTCTTTTAAAGGAATAACTCCTATTCCCTCTGAAGCAAACAATTTTTTCAAGCCCTCATCTACCATTCCACCGTCCCAAGGGCCCCAATTAAACGATTTTACAACAGTGTCTCTATGTGTTGACTTGTAGAAATCAGCTATTTTATTTAATATCTCATTTCCAACACTGTAATCAATCTGTCCAATTCTTCCAAATCTTGCTGTTGAAGAAGAGAAAAAAGCGAGAAGTTTTAAATCATCCAAATGCTTCAAAGCAAATATTGCCGAATTGGCTTTTGTTCTCAAAACACGAGCAAAATCTTCTATAGTTTTGTTCTCTATTCTTTTATCTGCCAAAACACCTGCCCCATGTATAAGCCCAACTATTTTTCCATATCTGCGAGTCTTATTTATAAGATCGACAACAGACTTTTCAACAGATGTATCAGCAGAAATATATTTGACATCAGAACTAAATTTTTGGAGTTTTTCGATATTAGCCTTAATTTCTCTTACTGCTTTTATTCTCTTGAATTCTTTACCAGCAAGAGAAGGAGCAAGTCCCTCATTTTGCATTAAAACTCTTTTGATATCTTTTTCTTCTGTAAGTGAAGAAGTATAACTTTTTTCTTCTACATCTATATCTGTTCTCCCGACAATAACCCAACAAGGTCTTTTATCTTCTGGCAAACTCTTTGCAAGTTCATATAGGCAAGAATAAGTCACTCCTCTACCACCGCCAAAAACTAGAACAACATCATCTTTTTCAAATTTATCAAAAACTACATTTTTTTCTTGTTCTGTTTGTTCTAATTTTATTGTCTTTATTCCCTTAACAGAAATTCCCACTTCAACAGCTCCTGTTGACATAATTACATCAGCAATAATTGAAGTTTTATTTGGATCATCTACCAAATGATAATCGAAATCAACTGCTTTTGAATGAATCTTTGGATATTCTAAAGAAGCTGTTTTAATCAATCCAGCAAATCCACCAAACACAGGTAAAACATCTTTATCAATGTCATTTGAAAGACCAAATTGCCCATCAATAAATGAGACAGAAGCTATAAATTGCCCTCCCTTAATAAGGAAATCTTTCAAAATAGCAAAAGCCTTAACTTGAATATCTATATCCATATCTTTTGAAAAATTGCTTGAAAAAACAAGTCCTTGAACATCATCTGGTACTTTTTCATCAAATGTCCCATTCAAAACTTCTATATTATATTTTTCAAAACCACTTTTAATAAGTTTGACACTCAAATCAGATTCATATTTTGAGACAATATAAATTTTGCCTGTAAATGATACCTTTTTGTCTATATCAACATCGACAAGTTTTAATGACATTCTTTTTATATCTTTTTCTTGTCCTAATTGCTCATCTTCGCTATTTTGGTTAGATTCTGCTACTTTTTCATTAACTTCTTCTTTTACAGATTTTTTATCTTGGCTTTCTTGATTGCCTTTGACTTCTTCTTTTGCTGAATCTATCTTTGAAGCAATATATTCTGAAGCCTCTTGTAATGTTCGTATCTGTCCCATATCTGAAGCTGTCACTGAAGGCATTTCTGGGATCGAATCTTTCAATGAAGAGAATATCTCTACTTTCTTTATTGAATCTATACCCAAATCAGATTCCATA
>JBGUKW010000164.1:0-5467 GCA_045114665.1 Candidatus Xenobia bacterium
TTGTTTTAGATTCTAACAGAAATACAATAAATACATTTGTAAATTATTATTTAAGTAATATATATTTTATTGATTATGTTGTATATAATTCAAGAGGAACAAATCTTCCTCGAATAACAACAAAAATTTTATTAAATGCTTCTTTCCCTCTTCCGCCACTTGAAGAACAGAAAGAAATTGTAAAAATCCTCGATTCTATTTTGTCAAAAGAAAAGCAAGTTAAAGAAATAGCAGAAAAAGAGATAGAGAGAGTTGAGGATTTGAAAAAAAATCTTTTAACTCGTGCATTTGGTGGAGTTCTTGCAACAAATGATCCAAATGAAGAAAATTCAATCGAATTATTAAAAACAGTGCTGTAAAAAAATAAGCGGAATTATTTTTGTCCGAAATAATTCTCCAAAATTAGCTTACGAAAAATTTCACATAACAATAAAAAACGAAAGGAACAATATATGTTTAAAAAACTTACGATGGCAATAGGTATTGCAGGACTTCTTACAGGAATTTCACTTGCAGATGAGGGCATGTGGACATTTGACAACATTCCTGTAAAAAAAATAAAGGTCAAATACAATTTTGAGCCAACACAACAATGGCTTGACAATGTACGACTTTCAAGTGTCAGATTTAATGACGGTGGAAGTGGTGCTTTTATAAGCAAAACAGGATTAGTTATAACTAATCACCATGTCGCTTCTGGACAACTTCAAAAAATGTCATCTGCTCAAAAAGACTATTTAAAAGAGGGATTTTATGCCCCAACACAAGACCTCGAACAGAAATGTACAGACCTTGAACTCAATGTGCTTTTTGACATGAAAAATGTTACAGATGAAGTCATAAAATCGGCAGAAGGTCTTGATGGTGAAAAGGCAATTAAAGCAAGAAAAGCCAAGATCTCACAGATTGAAAAAGCCAACAAAGAAAAAACTGGAATGAGAAGTGATGTTGTAAAATTGTACAATGGAGGTGAATACTGGCTCTATACATACAAAAAATACAGAGATGTACGCCTTGTAATGGCACCTGAAAAACAGATTGCTTTTTATGGTGGAAGTTATGACAATTTTACATATCCACGCTATGATTTGGATTTTGCAATATTCAGAGTTTATGAAAATGGCAAACCAATAAACTGTGATCACTTCCTAAAATTCAGCACAAAATCACCTGAAGAAAATTCTCTTATCTTTGTTTCAGGCAATCCAGGAAGAACAAAAAGAAATATAACATATTCACAATATCTCTTTAACAGAGATTTTCAATACCCAGCAAAAATTTACAAATATAACAAAATTCTAAAAAATCTATATTCATACGCAAAACAAGACCCAGAATCTGCCAGAAGAGCAGAAACCCTCATATTTTCCTATGAAAATAGCAAAAAAGTATCTGAAGGCGAATTTAAAGGCGTAAAAGACAAAGAACTTTCAGCAATATTTAAAACAAAAGAAGACCAATTTAGAGAATCTGCTTCAAAAGATTCAAAACAAAAAGCAGAACTCGACTCAGCTTATAACGATATAGGAAAAGCTGTCAGTAAATACAAAGAAAAATATGATGAACTTGCATTTGGTTGCTTAGGCGGAAACAGACTTCCTGAAATTGCTTTTGTCATTGTCAGATATTGTACGGAAATGGAAAAACCTGATTCAGAACGCAAAAATGGTTTTCACGATTCACAACTCGATGTTCTAAAATATGAATATCTCTCACCAGAGCCTATTTATGATGATTTGGAAACAGTAATGTTAAGATCATACCTCGAAATGGCAGAAGAAAATTTGGGTTCAAAAGAAAAAAATCCAATTGTAAAAATGCTTCTTGACATATACACACCAAATGAAAGAGCAAAACAGTTGATAGCTGGAACAAGACTTAAAGATGTTGAATACAGAAAAAAATTGATGAAAGGCGGACTCAAAGCCTGTAAACAAAGTAAAGACCCACTTATCCAGTTGGCATTACAAATGGAACCAATAAAAGCTGCACAAGAAGATTGGTATCAAAAAGAATATGAATCAAGAGTAGTCCCAGCTGTAGAAAAAATTGCAGCTATCAAATTCAAAACATATGGAAAAGACATATATCCAGATGCAACATTTACACCTCGTCTCGCCTATGGTCCAGTAAAGAGATATGAAACAAACGGAACTTATGCTCCTTGTAAGACAACTTTTTACGGATTATATGACAGATACTACTCATTCAAAGGAACAGGAATGAAAGAATGGGATCTTCCCAAAATCTATCTTGAAAAAGAATCAAAAATAAACAAAGCCGAAACTTTCGATTTTGTCTATGATGCTGACACAATAGGCGGAAATTCTGGTTCACCAGTTGTCAACACAAAAGGTGAACTTGTAGGTATCAATTTTGACAGAAACACTGAAGGAATGACAAGACAGTTTATGTATGACGGAAGATATGCAAGAAGCCTTGCAGTAAGTGCAGTTGCTGTTCTTGAAACTCTTAAAAATGTCTATGGTGCTGAAAAATTGGCAGATGAATTGACTAAAACTGGAATTTAAAGCATAAACAGGAGTGAAAAAAGTATTTTTTATATAATTTTCGTAAATTAACTCGTTATGTTAGTTAATAAAAAAATGGTTGAGATTGCCTGAACTGCTCCCCTTTTATCGGACTAATAATGCAAATAGATAATTAGAAAAATAAAAGGGGAATTTTTATTTTTAGTAATACAAAATATTCAAATGAGTTTCGTCTAAAATTAGTATTGGAATATTTAGAAGGAAACTATGGTATAAGAGAATTTGGGAGAAAATATGGTATTTCACCAAGTCACCTAAAATTTTATTTTTTTATTGACCAAATATTTTGTATAAAATTTTACCCAATAAAGTGAGTTGAACTTTAGCTACTTCATACCCTTGGTCTGCTGCCTTCTTATACCATTTCACAGCCTCAGACTCATTTTCTTTTACCCCTCTACCCTTTCTATACATACAAGCAAGATTAAATTGTGCTTCTGGCTTACCTTGTTCTGCGGATTTCCTGAACCATTTCGAAGCCTTTAAATAATCTTGTTTTACACCTTTACCATTTGCATACATAAATCCAAGATTACATTGAGCATTTGCATTTCCATTTTCTGCTGATTTGCGATACCACTTCAATGCCTTTTTAATATCTTTTTTGACTCCATCACCATTGTCATACTTAAAGGCAAGATTATATTGTGCCTTTGCATGTCCCTGTTCTGCTGATTTGCGATACCACTTCAATGCCTTTTTAATATCTTGTTTGACCCCATCACCATTGTCATACTTAAGAGCAAGGTTATATTGTGATTTTACATTTCCCTGTTCCGCAGCCTTTTTATACCAATTAACAGCTTCTTCTTGATCTTGTGTAACACCTTTACCATCTTCATACTTAAGAGCAAGATTAAATTGTGCCTTCGCATTTCCCTGTTCTGCAGCTTTTTTATACCACTTAACAGCCTCACTATAATCTTGTTCTGTACCTTCTCCACAACTACACATAACGGCAAGATTAAATTGTGCCTTCGCATTTCCCTGTTCTGCAGCCTTTTTATACCACTTAACAGCCTCTTTTTTATTCTCTGCAACCACTTCGCCATTATCATACTTAAGAGCAAGATTAAATTGTGATTCAGGTTCTCCATAATTTGCTCTCAAAATAAGCTCTTCCAATTTCAATTTTTTAATTAATAATTCTGTTGAATTTAATATTTTTACATCATTGAATATTCCTATAGATTGATAATATTTCAATTTTAACCTTCTAGCTTTCAGCTGAAGTTCTATAAAATTATCTGAAACATCTCTATGGTCAATTTTAATATGTTCTAATTCTGTTTTAAGTTTATTAACTCGTACAATAGTTTCTTCAATTAGTTTGCTTGATTCTTTAAGGTCTCTTTCTATTTCTAATTTTTCAGCAGTTATCTCATCATATTTTGTCTTTAAATTTTCTTCTCTCTTTTGGCTATCTTCTAAATCTATTTTCAACAGCTTGGCTTTTTCCTCAGAGTTCTTAAAATATTTTTCAACCTCTTCTATTTCTTGTACTTTAGATTTTATTAGATTTTCAAGTTCTTGTTTACTAATATTTTCAAAGTCTAATATCAGATTATCTATTTGTTTATCAAATGCTTCACTAAAAGAATCTATTATAAAATCTATCCATTTTTCAGAAACTCCCTGTTCTTCAAGTAAACATCTTATTTTTGAAATTCTATAAATCATCACCCCATTATCTTTAAAAAAAAGACTCAAAATTTGATCATTTAAATTTTTTTTCAAAACTCTAAATTTCTTAGAATCATCAGGAGCAAGTTCTCGCAAATATTCAATAAATCTTTCCGAATTCAACAAAATAGAATCATCTTTTTGTGAAATTATATATGTTATCGCTTCAGAAATTGTCATTATTTTTCACCCTAAAAATATATAAAAAGAATATATAAAATAATATTTTATAACAAAATATTTTTTCCTATAAAATATAAATACTATAAATAAAACCTTCTATGATACAAAATTGTATCACAGAAGGTTTTTATTTAATCCCTCAAACTATTTATTCAGCTAACCAGTCAAAAAGACTTTTCATTTTATTTGCAAATTCTGGTTCCTTTGCGACTTTATCAGAAAATGCATTTTTGTCATTTTGGTTTCCAAGCATAATTGTTTTATGGTCGTTTACACCAACTACCCTAAAATTAAATGCAGTTGTATTTGCAACCTTATCGTATTCATCAGCTGGCCCACTTCCAAAAGAGAAAACCACAAGCATTTTTTTAATCTTGTCTTTGAAATCATCAAAACCTTTTGAAGGATCAAAAAATACATACAATCTGTCTATCAACATTTTTATTGTAGCAGGAGGATAATTAAAATAAATAGGTGAGATAAAAGTAATTCCGTCTGCTTCATAAACTTTGTGCAAGACTTCGGTTATGTCATCTTTATGGATACATTTTTTAGTCTTCTTACAAGAATCACAATGTATGCAATTTTTTACATTTTTGAGTTCTCTTATATTCACATAATCGACCTCAATAGAATCATTGCCTTCATATTGCTTTTTAGCAAATTCAACAATAGAATCACAATTTCCATTTTTTCTCGGGCTTGACGAAATAACAAGAATTTTTTTCATAAATTACTCCCCTATTTTGAAAATATATACATATTATTATTTTTTCAAAATCGATATATTTTCCTTTTTTCTAAATTCTAAAGGCAAAATCAAAAAAAACATTGAATAAAAATTTTATTAATTCGGTAATTAAATAATTTAATTAAATAATTGGTTTATTTCTGCTTCCGACTTAATATTAACAAAAGGGAGAAGAAAATGTTCAAAAATTTAAAAAATTTTGAATCCTTTTTAAAAAAATTTACATCTATAAAATACTAAACAAGTTTTAGATAATTATTAACTCGGTAATTAAAATAATTGGGTGTATTATCTACTT
>JBGUKW010000165.1:0-19974 GCA_045114665.1 Candidatus Xenobia bacterium
AGAAGGTTGTTATACTATAAATCTTGTAACAAGGGAATTGTGTAAAAAGGCGGATTTTTGTGGCGTAAAAAGTGGAAGAGATATTGATAAATCCAAGGTTTTGGGTATTGATTTAACACCTGCTTCAGTTGTTTCCTCTCCTTTGATTGCTAATTCTCCTGTAAATATTGAATGTGTTGTTGAAAGAATAATAGAACTTGGTTCACATGATATGTTTATGGGAAAAGTTGTTTCAGTATCTGTGGCAAATAAATATATTGATGAAAAACAAAAATTGTGTCTTGATAAAGCTGATCTTGTTGCTTATTCTCATGGTGAATATTTTCTTCTTGGCAAGAAATTAGGATATTTTGGTTTTTCTGTCAGAAAAAAATCTAAAACAATAAAAAAATGAAAGGGGATTTTTTCAAATGGACGAGAACGAAATAAAAAATATTTATGGCAATGTTTCATTAAACAGTGCTCCTATAGATGTAGAAAATCCAGACTATAATTCTCTTTTGGGAGCAATGGAAGCTGTCTATAATCAAAGAGAGCCTATGGATGTATTGATTAGATACTATGAGGTATTGAATGCAAGAAATGAAGAAGGCAAACACAGTTTGGCTATGATTTTGGCACAAGACCCAACAAATAGTGAGCTCAGAATAACGATGTCAACACTCGATATTCTTTCTGTAATGCTTGGGGCTGTTAAGAAATATACAGAAGAGCCAACTCTTGAAAATATGGGTGAAGCTGTAAATCTTTTGCTTATTTCTATGGATAAAGTAAATAAGGTCAATGAATTTTTGAATACATTAGAGCAAGGTGTTTAATGGGATTTTTTTGAGGTTGTTATGGAGTATAATTTTTCAGAAATAGAAGCAAAATGGCAAAAATATTGGGACGAAACTAAGATTTTTCAGACTAAAGAAGAGGCATTGAAGAAATTTTATCTTTTGGTTATGTTTGCATATCCATCTGGTGATATTCACATGGGGCATTTCAGAAATTATTCTGTGGCCGATGTGTATGGAAGAAAGAAAATGATGGAAGGTTATGACCTTTTATTCCCATTCGGTTGGGATGCTTTTGGTCTTCCTGCAGAAGGTGCTGCAATAAAGGCAGGAATCGATCCTGAACATTGGACACTTGGAAATATAGCTGTTTCTTCAAATACATTAAAACTTCTCGGTATTGCTTTTGATTGGTCAAGAGAAATCAGAACATGTATGCCAGATTACTATAAATGGACACAGTGGATATTTCTTCAATTATTTAAAGCAGGTCTTGCATATAGAAAAACTTCACTTGCTAATTGGTGTCCTGTTTGTAAAACTGTACTTGCAAACGAGCAGGTAAGTGGTGGTGAATGTTGGAGATGTCATAACCAAGTTGAAAAGAAGGAAATGGAACAATGGTTTGTCAGAATAACCGATTATTCACAACAACTTCTCGATGGACTTGATATGCTTGATGGTTGGCCAGAAAATATCAAGACAATGCAGAGAAATTGGATTGGAAGAAGTGAAGGAACTGAAATTGATTTTCAAATCGACGGAACAGATAAAAAAGTAACTGTTTTCACAACCCGTCCTGATACTGTTTTTGGTGTAACATTTATGGCTATGGCTCCAGAACATCCACTCGCAAAAGAATTGGTAAAAGGTACCGAGTATGAAAAAGATGTTTTGGATTACATAAAGAAAAGTCAGTTAAAAACAGACATTGACAGGACTTCAACAGTTAGGGAAAAAGACGGAGTATTTACGGGCAGATATGTAATAAATCCACTTTCTGGAGAAAAGGCTCAACTTTGGATCGGTGATTATGTACTTGCTTCTTATGGAACTGGTGTTGTAATGGGAGTTCCTGCTCATGATACAAGAGATTTTGCTTTTGCAAAAAAATATAATGTTCCTATTAAAGTTGTAATAAATCCAAAAGATCATGAATTGAATCCAGAAGAGATGACAGATGCCTATACAGAGGAAGGCATTATGGTTAATTCAGGAGAATTTAGTGGTTTGCCTTCTCCTGAAGGAATTATAAAAGTATCTGAAGCTGTTGAAAAGTTGGGAGTAGGTAAGAGAACTGTAAATTACAAGTTGAGAGATTGGCTTGTTTCAAGACAGAGATATTGGGGAGCTCCTGTTCCTATTGTTCACTGTGAGCATTGTGGTCTTGTTCCTGTCGATGAAAAAGACCTTCCTGTCTTGCTTCCAAAAGGTGATATTGACTTCATACCAAAAGGCAGATCACCTCTTGCTGATTGTGAAGAATTTATGAACACAACATGTCCAAAATGTGGGAGACCTGCAAAGAGAGATGCAGACACGCTTGATACTTTTGTCTGTTCGTCTTGGTATCACATAAGATATACAGACCCACACAATGACAAAATGCCTTTCACTAAGGAAAATGCAGACAAATGGTGTCCTGTTGACATGTATATAGGTGGAAGTGAACATGCTTGCATGCACTTGATTTATTTCCGTTTTGTACATAAATTCTTAAAAGATAAGGGATTTTTGAATTCAGATGAGCCAGCTTTAAGATTGTTCAACCATGGAATGGTTCTCGATTCAAAGGGAGAAATTATGTCCAAGTCAAAAGGCAATGTTGTTTCTCCCATAAAATTGATGAAAGAACATGGAGTTGATCCAACAAGGTTGGCAATGTTCTTTGCTTCTCCTTCTGAAAAAGAGGTTCTTTGGAGTGATGCCTTTATTGTAGGTGTTAAGAGGTTTACATCGAGATTTTTCAACATCTGTTCTGAAAAGACAAAGAAAAATATCGGTAATATTGATTTTTCTAAATTGACTGGAGAAGATAAAAAATTCTATGTCTTGATAGAAAAGACTGTAAAGAAAGTTTCTGAAGATATAGATAAATTCCAGTATAATACCGCTATTTCTGCACTTATGGCATTTTTGAATTCAGCAGAAAAATATTCAGGAAATGATGATTTACTTTCTTATGCACTTAAAAAGGCTATAATGTTGATTGCTCCTCTTGCTCCTCATATGGCAGAAGAACTTTGGAGTATTGCTGGTGAAAAAGAATCTATATTTAAAGCTCCTTGGCCAACTTATGATGAAGAGGCTGTTGCTTCAGAATTGATAACAATGGTCATACAGATAAAAGGCAAAGTAAAAGCTAAAATAGAGGTCTCTCCTGATATGCCTGAAGAAGAAGTTAAAAAAATAGCACTTGAAAAGGTAAAAATATCTGAAGGTGATGTCAAAAAGATTATTTTTGTAAAGGGCAGACTTGTTAATATACTCATATAGTTATTATGGACAATAGCAAGTTCGATTAAAAATTTCGGACTTGCTATTTTATTTTAAAAGGATATTTTTTTTGTTAATTAGAAAATAAGCAATATATAACAATATGTTAGGAGTTGAGACGATGAAAAAATATAATTTTCTTATTTTTTTCTTTTTATTGTTTTTTTGTTGTGTTCCTATCAATGTTTGGGCAGAAGATGATGATATTGAATCTGATATTGGAAAAAATGTAAAACTTGGTTCTATTACTGTCAGTGTAAGATCAATTTCTTTTTATAAAGAAAAAAATCATCTTATGGTAGAACGTTTAGAGCAGTTATATGAAAATATTCCACAAAATTTTTATGTAGTTGACTTGCTTATTTTCAATACATCAAAAGATAATTATGAATATAATCCATATCAATTTGTTTTTATTGATGAAGAAGACAATGAATATCAATGGTGTATTTCTACAAAAGAACCTAAATTTGAGGGTAAAATTTTAAAACCTGGTATGATGGGAAAAGGATTTTTAGTTTTTGCAGTTCCTAAAACAGTTAAACCAACACATGTTGTTTTTGATCCTGGATATCTATATGACGGAAGAGTTAAATTTGCAATAAAAAATATTTCTGTTGACACTCCAACAGAAAAAAAGTCAGACGAAAAGTGAAAGGATAATTGAAATGTCAGATGATTTTGAAGTCAAATCAATAGATAAAGGATTTGGCAAAACAATAAAAATAAAAATAGCCAAATGGAAAAATAATAATTATCTCGATATCAGAGAATATTATGAAGATGAAAATGGAGAACCTTGTCCAACCAAAAAAGGCGTTAGGGTAGCTTTTGATGTTCTTGATGAAATTATTGAAGGTATAAATTTGGCAAAAGAGAAAGTTGCTGAAGAATAATAAGGTTTTTTTGTAAATGGGAAGAGAAAAAAATTCTTTTAGAGCATATTCTGATAAAGTAAATATTTTGATTGTTGCAGAAAATTTGATTTATCCATCAATAATACATATAAGAGCAGAAATATTTAGTTATCTTTTGTCAAATAAAAAGGATTTGATTGTAGATTGTTCATTTTTAAAAAAGATTGATTTAACAGGCATTAATTTTTTTGAAGAATTATATAAATTTCAAAGAAAACTTGGCTTTAATCTTGTTTTGTCAAAAGTAAGCGATAAATCAATTTATGAAATATTTCGTAAATTGAATAAAAATATAGAGTTTGTCCTTTTCGATACAAATGATGATGCTGTTGAATTTTTAAGAAAACTTTCTATTAAGTAACAGTATTTGACTAAAAAGTTAACAATTTTGCAATAATTTAGATCTTCAATTTGTGTTAAAATTATAATTAAAGAAAAATGTATAAATGTTATTTTTGGAGGTTGCTCACCTTATGAATGAAATTCGTAATTCAGGCATAAATAGTTATTCTTCAATGGGACTTGGGCAGATTCAACAGACACAAATTGCTCAACAGTCCACTTCAAGTAGTGCTACTTCTATGAGTCAGATGCTCGATAAAACTCTTGGGGCTCCTGCTTCAGGTGGTTATTTAGCACCAGAACAATCACTTTCACTCGATGCTGTTACATCAGGAACAGTTGGCGGTTATTTAGGTCTTGGCAATGAGGCATCAGGTTCTCTTGATGCTCCTTCACCTTCCAATATGATTGCTGCAGTTCCTGAAAATAATGTCGTTGGTTTTAATACTATCCAAATTCCACATATACCAATGCCAGAAAAAGAAGAATGTATTTCACTCGTTCAAATCCCACATGTTCCTTTCCCAGAGAGAGAAGAGGGATTGGCATTAAATACAATACAGATTCCTCATATTGCAATGCCAGATAGAGAAGATGGGGTTGCTTTAAATACAGTACAGATTCCAAAGGAAAATTTAGAAGATGGAAATGTTGCTGTTACAATTCCTCAAAATACAATGGGAGTTGCTTCTATGCTTCCTTCTGAGACACTTGGTGATTTTGCAGTTGCTGTAAATATAAATGAAGCATCATTGGGATTAGTTCCTGGTGAAAAACTTGATCTTTCAAAACAACAGGCTATAGCTGCTATTTCTGTTCCTTCTACATCATCAGATGTCCCTTCAGAGACTTTAAATAATAATGAAGTAGCTGTTTCAAATCTTCCTCTTGACACTCTTGCTGCTTGGGATAAGGGAACATCTTCTTCAATGCCAGAATCTGTTTTAGCACTCAATATTCCTGAAAAGTTGTCAGGTCTTACAGTTGCAAACAATGAAAAGCCTTTTGATTCAAGAACTTTAGCTTCAGTTCCAGTAGTTGAAGGTAAAAAAGAAGATTACCAAACAGCATGGAACAATATAAGTGAAACTCTTGCAAATTATGATCAGAGAACAAATGCAACAGGATTTATAAATCCTGATATTTTGGCTCTTGATACAGAAGTTAAACCAGAAGCTCTTGGACTTTTGAAGAAAAATAATGAAGATATTGGTTATAATTCATTTACATCTGATGAAATGCTCGGTTTGATGAATTCATCTCCATATTCAGCAGCTATTTCAGTAAATGTAAATCCAACTTCTCAGGATTCAATTCTCCACCCAGAAAAGATGGTTGCTAAAATAATGTATGGTCATGCATTTTAGTATATTTTTATATTAAGTTAATTTTTTAGGGTTTAGGCAGATTGTTATTTTGTCTAAACCCTATTTTTTAGAATAGGAGTTTTTTTTATGGC
This sequence comes from Candidatus Xenobia bacterium, assembly GCA_045114665.1. Taxonomy (GTDB): domain Bacteria; phylum Vulcanimicrobiota; class CADAWZ01; order CADAWZ01; family CADAWZ01; genus CADAWZ01. The sequence goes on from JBGUKW010000165.1 coordinate 5,994, forward strand.
AGGAATTTTTTCTCCACAGATAGCTAAACTTGTTGATATTGGCAAATCGGTTGCTTTAGGGGATGAAGAAAGTATAGGCGAACTTGGAAGAGTAGCTGATGAGTGTCTTGATTATTTAAATAGCTTTGAAAATACATTTAAGGGAGTTATTCCTTTTTTGAAAAAGGATACTGATGAAGTTAAAGATTATATTCTTCAAGATTTTAAGGATTTGAGAAATTCTATAAATGACTTAAAAAATGTCATGACAAGAGGCAGAATGATAGAATTAAATCCTATTATCTTTGATCTTGAGAGATTGGCTTTTAGATTTGCGGACTCAATAAATTCATTTTCTGAACAAACTGACAGGATAGAGTCGCCAATTCCTGTCGCTAATTTGATAATAAAATTGTCATATAATATAACAGAGCATAGGGCTTCAGCAGAAAATTTAAAGGTTTTGCTTCCACCTCTTGCTGTTTTTGTTTCAAATACAGAAAAAAATATAAAATCATTCAAGATTATTCACCCTGCGGAAGTCAAAATTTTTGAAACTGCCGATAAATTGATAAATGATATGAAAAATGCTGTTGGAGCATTGAAACTTTTTATTGAAAAAGAAGACTATTCCTGTTTGATAGATGGAGTTAGGATTTTAAAATATGCTTCAACATCTCTTTATGTCGTTTTAAGACTTATGGATTCTGTTTCATCTGCTGAAAAAAAATATTCAAAGATAGCTGTTCTTGAAGAATATTGCAAATTATATGAACAATTTTTGAATGGAAAAATTTCTGCTAAAAACTTATATTCTGCTTTTTTAAATGTTGATGAACTTGCAAATATATATGTTCGTTCTGTGGATTTTGTGAAAAAATCTCATTATCGCCATTTTATACAAAAACAACTTGATGAGACATCTGTTAAAATTTCTTCTTTCAAAAGATTTTGGGATAGTACAAAAGTTCAAATGTTCGATAGAATGAATCCTCGACAGTTGCCGATTTCTTCGCTGAAAAGTATTTGTTCTCAATTTGAAGAAGCTGAAAAATATACTCAAAAACTTTCTTTGGCTTTGAAAAATGAGTTTGACAAGGTCTCAAAAACTCCGTATATGGAGGAATTGAAAGATATTATAGCTAGGTATTTGTCTGGTGTTGTTGTGTTGGAATATTTTTCAACAAGACTTGAAGATTTTGCAATGAGACATCAAGATCTTTTGTTCCAATTTAGAGAAAAATCATATAATGACAGAACAGCTATGGAAGTATATGAGCTTTTGGAATTGCAAAAAACAGGAATTGATGAACTTTTGATGTTCCTTGATGATTCAGATAAAGAACACCTCATAAGAGGATTTAGAGATGTTGAGTCATCACTTCCACGACTTTTTGAGATTCAACAGGGGATTTCTCCTATGAAAAAATCTTCAAGAATGTTATGCCCAGGTTGTGGAAGGGAAGCACCTGTTGGAGAGAGACTTTGTCCATTCTGTGGAGCTGTTATTCCAAAAGGTATGTCAACAAATCTTTCAGGTTCTTCTTATGAAGAATTTTTTGAGGAACAGGCATTGCCTGCGAGAGTTGAACTTTTGTTCACTGCTTTTAATTCATTTAGAGTAGGGGAGATAAGCAAAAAAGATTTAGTATCTGAGTTTTCAAAATACAAAAATCTTGTAAAACAAGTTAGAAGAGAGTTCAGTGTAAAATCAAATGAATTGTTAAATGGAGAACTTGCTGAAGAAGCACATGCAATGGATTCAGGATTGAGAACATTGGACAGTACACTTGAAAAAATAATTGAAATGCTCGAAACTGGAAGAGATATAACAGATGCAATGTCTGATTTGAGAATGGCAGGTTATTATCTCGAAGATATAAGAGCAAGAATCTCATAGGATTTTGTTATGGGCAATTTGTTATTTTGCCAACAAGCTTTCGTGTAAAAAGGGATTGTATATACAAAAATCTGCAGTGAAATTTTCACAGCAGATTTTTTTGTGTGAAGTTTTAATTAATAAAAGCAAAAGGAATGTTTTTTCACCATTATTTATATTCAGGTTTGGTAATTGCTCCCATAAATATTGGGGTATATGTTCTTGAGTCTGCTATTACAAAGAAGAATGGTCTATCTATTTTCATGTGCTTTGTAGGAACTGGTCTTGGCATTGCTGATTTTGTCATAATTATGCCTGTTACAGCAGCAGCTTCTGTTCCTGATTCGTTTACATCAATATAAGTTTTATGAATAACTTGTGAAATAAATAACCCTCTTGCTATTCCGCTAAAATTAGCTCTGCTATCAAATGCTGATTTCATTCCAATTTTTTCTATTGTTTTTGTAAGTCCAAAACTACATTCTGTTTTGAATTTAGGTAAATATAGCTCTACTTTTGCTCTATCGAGATTGTCAGAAGCATTTAAAAATTCTTCTTGTGAAAAATTGTTAATAAAATTATCTATAGAACTGTTTTCTTTTGGAAGAAATACATACATTGAGGCTTTTCTTCCCTTATAGTCCAATTTTACCATTTGATAATTCTCATTTTCATAATATGGCATATTTTCAAATTTGTACATCATTGGAACTTTTATTTTTTTGTTTGCTATAGTTGTAAAATCTTGGTCTTTTGTATTTTCTTTGTTGAATGTTTTTATCCAAGTGCCATTAAAATAAATAGCATTTAGTAATGCAACATCTATGCTATCAGCTCTGTCAACTATTTTCTTTATTTTTTTGTGGGTTTTTTCTGAAACCCAGTTATTCATTAATGTTTTTGAAATTTCATTTTTGACTTCAGCATAGAAATATTCTTTACTATTTTCAATAAATGTTGGTTTTATTGAAAAATTTTTCTTTGCCCAAAGTGAATTTGCGATTTCTATTGTAATATCTTCATTTGATTTTAGAAAGTCCATTATTGCTTTTGACTGTTCTGATATGGCTTTTTTGTCCATATTAGCAGGATAACCAAGAGTTGTTTGCATCTCTTTTTCTGTTATTCCTTCTGCTCCGTTATATAGCATATCAAATGCCAAATGCAGGCTTAAAGGAGAAACAACAGTATTTTTATTTTTATAAACATCTGTCAAAATATTTTTTCCAAAATATGTTACAGAATCTGAAAAATTTTCATTCATTTTTGCTTTTCCCTGTTTTTGAGAAATTTGTGTTACTTCTTGATTTGTATTTTCATCTTGTGTGTTAGTACAAGATGAAGCTACAGAAATCATACTAAAAGATAATATCAATAAAGCTAATAAAAATTTTTTCATATTTTACCCTTTCTTGTACCAATCATTTTTTGATTGAAAATTTGTTGAATTTTTATGTTTTTCATCAAATTCTTCAAAGGCTAAATTTATTACATTTTCAAGTAGTTTTCCATATTTTATACCAGATGCTTCCCAAAGTTTTGGATACATACTTATTGAAGTAAAACCTGGGAGGGTATTTATTTCATTCAAATAAATTTCATCAGTTTTTGGATCCATTAGAAAATCTACTCTTGAAAGACCTCTACAGCCAAGTGAAATAAATGCTTTTACGGCTTTTTCTTGAATATCTTTCATCTGTTTATCTGTTATTCTTGCAGGAACTATTGTAAGAGATTGTCCATCTTCATATTTTGCTGCATAGTCATAAAATTCTCCACTTGGAGCAATTTCTCCAGCTACTGAAGCCTTTGGTCTGTCATTTCCAAGGATTGCAACTTCTATTTCTCTTGCATTGTCGATAGATTTTTCAACTTGTACCATAAAGTCATATTTACTTGCAAGTTCAATTCCCTCTTTTAGTTCTTCTCTATTGTGAGCTTTTGTAATTCCAACACTTGAACCTGTATTTGCTGGCTTTATAAAGAGATTATATCCTATTTCTTCACATTTTTTTATTATGTCTTCTTGGTTTTCTTTCCAATCTTTTCTTGTAAAAAATATGTCAGGTACGACATTTAATCCGTTACTTGCAAATATTCTTTTGGAAAGGATTTTGTCCATTGCTAGAGCACTTGAAGGTACATTACAACCGACATAAGGAATATTTGATAATCTAAAAAGTCCTTGGATTGTACCATCTTCTCCATTTGTTCCATGAAGAACAGGGAATATGACATCTACTTTTATATTTATTTTTTCTACTTTGCCATCTATATTTTTTATAACGATTAATCCTTTTTCTGTAGGATCTTGTGACAAAAATACAATTTCATCGGTGTTTGGTTCTTTTCCACTTTTAAGTATCTCAAGAACATTATCACCTAAAAACCATCTTCCAGTTTTTCCTATCCCTATTTCGATAACATTGTATTTATCATTTTTTTTCAGTTCCTGTATAATGGAATTTCCTGATACAAGAGAGACTTCATGCTCTCCTGATACACCACCAAAAAAAACAGCTACATTTATTTTTTTATCCATTTTTTAGTCCTTTCGTCGTCAGTCCTTCGTCCAATATATGAAATCTATTTTTAGAACCTTTCATATATTATATTTCCCCTTTTATTTCCAGTCCCATCTGTTCTAAAAAAGATTTCATAAACTCCACTCTTTTATTTGCTAATTGTTTAGCTTTTTCAGTGTGAAGTTTAGACGGAATAGAAAATAATTTTGTAAAAAGATGGTCTATTGTATATTTTTTGTCATTGGGTTTTCTTTCTGAATTGCAGAAAGGATCATCTACATTGTATAAAATCCGTTCTGATTCATTTAAAAAAGAAAACATTCTTGCAAGACCTATAGCTCCCAAAGAATCAATCCTATCTCCGTCTTGTAAAAGTTCTCCCAACAAAGATTTAGGCTCTCTTCCCAACGACCAAGAATGAGTCTCTATTGCAGAAGCAATTTCTTCTATTTGTTGTGTAGTAAATCCATATTGAGATAAATTTTCTCTTGCATAATCTGCAGAAATTATCGCATGATTTACTCCATCTTTGAGCATTGTTCTTCCAACATCATGAAAACAGCAGGTCGCATATATAACATCTTCATAAATTTGTGGAAAATCTTTTGCAAGTTCGATAACTAAATTTAATACTCTTTTTGTGTGGAGAAAATCATGCGAATTGTCCGCATTTTTAAAGATTTTCTCCGTATCTTTTAAAATTTGTTCTTTTATCATTTTTTTACATCTTTTTTGATTTTAAGGTCTTTACTACTTTATATCCACCTTCAGCTGGTGTGATTTCAACAAGTCCACTTGTATAACCTTGACCATCATATCCTATGAAATCTGCATATAATTTTCCGTCAGTTCCTTCTTTTATATTACTTAGCCAAGTTACATTGTCATTGTCAGTTTTAGTCCATTTGAATATTCCATCAGAATCTTTTATGAGTTTCCCTGTTTTTGTTCTGTAAAGTTTTCCGTCTTTCCATTTTAAAACTCTAAATGTCTGTGGTCTTACATCTGATTGTATTTCTTGGATCATTACTTCTGTGTAACCGTCTTTGTCTATATCAGCTATAACAATTACTTGGGATGTGCCAAAGTTTGTTCCAGTTAATGTTGCTGGACTGTTTTCTTTTTTTACACCAGCAATTAATTTATTTCCATTTTGATCGAAAAATACAAGACTTCCATGCCATTCATATTCTTCTGGGTTTACTTTGAATATTCTAATTTTTATATTTTTTATTGCACTTTTCTTGTTTGATGTAGAACATAGGTCATATAGTTGACCTGCTTTTGGTGATTCCATCCAAGAATGATTTGCATTTTTAAATGTGTATGAATTTTGGGCAAATATTATGCCAGTTGTGATGAATACAAACATCATCAAAAACAAAATTGTCAAAAATTTGTTCATTTTTATTGCTCCTTTTTTTATATATTTATAGTATATTTTTTTCCAAAAATATTCCTATTTATATTCAGGTTTTGCTATAATTCCCATAAATACAGGTATGTTTGAATCATTATCTGACAATACAAAAAAGAATGGTCTATCTACTTTCATACATTTTGGTTTAACTTCTTCTTCAAATGGTAGGGCTGTACAATTCATCATAATTGCTGTTACAGCAGCTGCTTCTGTTCCTGATTCATTTACATCGATATATGTTTTGTGAATTATTTCTGAAATACAAAGTTTTTCTGCTATTCCGTTAAAATTAGCTCTGCCATCAAAAGCTGATTTCATTCCAAGTTCTTTAACAGTTTGTGATAATTCAAAACTACATTCTGTTTTAAATTTGGGTAAATATAGTTCTAAATTTGTCCTATTTAAATTTTTAGAAGCATTCAAAAATTCATCTTGCGAAAAATCTTTTACAAAATCATCAATAGATTTATTTTTATTTGGAAGAAAAACAAACATTGATATCTTATTTCCCTTATAGTCCAACCTGACTGCCTGATATTTTTTATTCTCATAATATGGCATATCTTCACATTTGTACATTGTTGGAACTTTTATTTTTTGTTTTTCTAAAGTTGTAAAATCTCTATCTATTGTACTATCTTTGTTAAATTTATTAACCCAATTTCCATTAAAATATATAGCATTGATCAATGCAGTATCTATATCCACATCGTCATTTACAATTTTGTTTATTTTTTTGTAAGTTTTTTCTGAAACCCATTTATTCATCAATTTTGGAACAGTATTATTTTTAACTTCAGCATAAAAATATTTTTTGCAGTTATCTACAAATGAATTTTTTATTTTGAAATTTTTCTTAGCCCAAAGTGAATTTGCTATTTCAAGTGTCATGGAATCATTCGATTTTAGATTATCCATTATTGATTTTGACTGTTGAGAAATGCTTTTTTTATCCATATTTGAAGGATAACCAAGTGTTTGTCGCATCTCTGTTTCAGTTTCACCTTCTGCTCCATTATATACCATATCAAATGCTAAATGCATGCTCAATGGGGATATAATTGTATTATTTTTTTTATATTCTTTTGTAAGAATATTTTTGCCCAAATATGTAACAGAATTTGAAAAAATATTTTCTATTTTTACATTATTTGTTTTTGATATTTCTGGACTGTCATTTTGAGGAGACGGATTTTCTTTATTTGGATTTGAGCAAGAGATAGAAAATATGCTAAAAAATAAAATAAATATCAATAATAACATTTTTTTCATATTTTTTCCTCCCCTTTAATATTTATTATAAAAGTAGTTTCTTTATTTTATTATACTGTCCTTTAAATTTTAGTTTTCTTTTAATTTGTTAAAATTTTGTTTATTTTTCGAAAACCTATTGCAGAAAGCAATCATTTTGTTGTATTATATACACAATGAATTTAAAATTTTACAATACTTTTTAAAGTGTTTTAGTATATTTAATCGTAGCGGAGGATTTTTTTGATGTCCATTAATGTTGGAAATATAAATTATTCTATGCCTTCTGTATATACATCTGCTACTGGCAAAGCAGATTCAGCTTCCGCAGTTTCATCGAATCAGACACCTGTTCAAAATGAAGAAACATTAAATTCTGTTTCTGATTCTGTGAATTTTTCTTCTTCAGAAAGAATAAGCAAAGCTTCTTTTAAACCTGAAAAAGCTCCAACAACTTCACCTAAAAGAACAGGAACAATTCCTACTAAATATTTTGGCGGAGATGTATCAAGAGCAGAATCAGTAGCAGATAGATCTGCTATTGAATCTATTAAAAATGCACAGTCCGATTATCCATCTGTTACATTTGTATATGATGGAAGTCAGCTTGGACATGTAAGCAACTTCCAGTTGAAGGGTTCTTTTAATCCTGTAACTGGCGAATATGATCAAAGTTGGAATAATGGAAAAGGCATTCCAATGTTTGATGATGGAACCCATGGCGATCAAATTGCTGGAGATGGTCTTTATTCAACAACTGTTCAGTTAAAACCTGGTGATTATAAATGGGGTGTTTCTGGCGATGTAAAGACAACAGATGGCAAAGTTGCTACAGATAAATGGATTGTCATGACGGAAGACCCACCAGCATTTAGCGTAAGTGCAGACAGCAAAAATCAAGTTGAAGAATATGCACCTGCAACAGCTCACAAAATGGGACTTCACATAAAAGACGATGTTGTCTCATTCAGAACATGGGCCCCAGCTACAGGGACAGGTGATATGTCTGGATTTTCATTAAATGTTGATCTCTTTGATGAAAAAACAGGCGAGCTTTTAAAGAGTGTACCTATGACAAAAGATGAGAAAACAGGTAATTGGTCTCTCGAAATGAAAGGTGCAAAAGAGCTTGAAGGTAAGGCTTACAGATATAGTGTAAGAGATGCAAACGGTAATATAATGAAGACAAAATCAGGGTCTGATGTTGCCTATAGTGATCCTTATGGAAGATATATGCAAGGACAACAGAGAGGACTTGAAAGAATATTCATGGATCCAGTTCTTGGTATAGAAACTGGTTGGTACAATGATTCTGGTTCTGGCGGTCCAAATTATCAAGTCAACCCACATTGGGGGAGATTTACAGTAAATGATCACCTTGATGCAGACAAGGTTGTACTTGTACTCAAAGATGAAAATGGTCATCAGTTGACAAAACAGGAATTGCTTGACAGACTTGGAAATCCAGAATTGGTTCCTTATGACAAGGCAACACCTGATCAAAAACGTAATGCCGATGTACTAACAAGTTGGCAACTTGATGTTTCTGGTAAAGTAACAGACTACAAGTGGACAAATGATGTCGGTGATGATGGAAGTATTACGATGACCAAAGCTGGTGGCGGAAATGTCACAGGTGGTTGGGTCTCAACAGTAAATAACTTCGAAAAACTCGAAGGACTTAGCTATGAATTCCAAGTTTATGAAGGCGGAAGATTAGTAGGCGATACAAATAAAGACGGTGTTCTTAGCGATGGTGAAAGAATAAACACTGCATTTAATGATCCATACTCAAATAAGATTTCAAGTCGTCCTGGTTCAGAGAGACTTTCAATAATAAAAGAATCAAACTATGAATTCAAATATCATGATGTTCCAAGATTGGAAACAGATCCTGATAAATATACAATTTATGAAGCACATATTGGTTCTTTCAGAACAACAAAAGACAATGCTGTACCTACAAAAATGTCTGACATGGTAAAATATCTAGACTATGTAGCTGATTTAGGTTATAACAGTATTGAACTTATGCCTTTCAATGAGTTTGGTGGTAAGAGAGATTGGGGTTATACTCCTGATTATTACTTCTCAGGTGCTGAAGCATATGGATTTGAAATGCCAAGAGCTGAGGCTGTTGAGAGAGGGCTTATAAGACCTGACCAAGACAAAGAAAAAGAAAGTGTTTGGATTAATGGTACAGATGCTATCAAAGTTTTTGTTGACGAAGCTCACAAAAAAGGCTTGAATGTAATTTGTGATGTTGTATATAACCATACATCAGGAAAGACAGATGGTGATAATTCACTTTGGTCAATAGACGGAGATAAGAACAGCTTCTTTACATGGCCAAATGGAAATCACAGTGAGACACCTTGGGGAACAAAACCAAATTATTCTGCACAGGGTGTAAAGAATTTCTATGCTGACAATGCAGTACAACAGATTCGTGAATTTGGTGTTGATGGAATCAGATTTGACTTTGCACAAGTTCTCCATGACACTGGAACAGCCGAAGAGCAGATCGACGGAATGAACACACTCAGACAGATCAACAGAACACTTGCACTTTTCGATCCAGACGGTAAGCCATACACAGTTGCTGAAGATTTTACTCAAAACTGGCTTGTAGCTGCTGATTTAGAACAAGGTGAAAATCAGTGGGGTATGAATAAGAAAGGAATGGGCTTTGACGGTGTTTGGAGTGGTCCAGTTCACCATGATTTGATCGGTGCAATAAATGGTCAAAGAAATATGGATGATTTGATGTTTACAATGCTTGCTCATAAAGGTGTACCAGCTCCTGAAAAGGCTGTTGTGTTCTCACATAGCCATGATGAGGTTGGAAACAGTGGAACTTGGGCAATAAGAGCTGGTGCAGGTAGCAGAGATGATGGTAAAGTTATGGAAAATTATCCAAGAGCTGTATCAAGAGCTGCTGCAACAATAATCCACACAATGCCAGGTGTTCCAATGGTATTCCAAGGTGAAGAGTTCCTTGCAAACAACGATTTCAAACATGGTGCAACTTCAACTTGGGGAGCTGATTATAGCTGGCTCGATTTCAGAGTTTCTCCTTCAAAACTCGATGAATTCAAAGAGATTTCTGCAATGCCTGCGGACAAACAAAAAGTAGCATTAAAAGGAATGTCAAAAGAAGACAAAGAGAACTATATAAAATATGCTTCTATGACTCCAGAAGAAAAGACAAATGCTGAGACATATTCTCTAAAAACAGGTCAGTCAAATGTATATAGAGCATTGAATGAATTGAGAGCTTCAAGTGATGCATTCAGAGCCGATGCTCCAATGAATAGAATATATACACACAATGACAATAAAGTAATGGCTTATGAGAGAACAGATGGAAAAGATCGCTATGTAGTTGTAACAAACCTTTCAGGCAATGATTACTCAAATTATAGAATAGATGGCATGCCAGCAGGAAAGTGGACAGAAGTATTCAATTCAAATGCTCGTGATTTCGGTGGCACAGGATTTGGAAACTTCGGTGGTACAGGATCATTCCATGAAGGAATGAATATTCCAGCAGGTTCGTCAGTTATATTTAAACTTTCATAATTCAGACTTAGAATTTATTATTATAAGGGGGTGTGAAAATTATTTTTCACGCTCCCTTTTTATCTAAATAAATGAATGTAAATTTTTATGACAATATAACCATAACTCTTGTAAAAACAAAAACTTCTGCAAATATAGGCTCTGTTGCAAGAGCCATGAATTGTATGGGGTTTAAAAAACTTGCTTTGATTTCTCCTCGCTGTCAGATTGACAGAGAATCTTTTAGTCTTGCTGTTGGGTCAGATGATATTTTAAAAAATGCAGAAATTTCTTTTGATTTTAAAGATTTTTTAAGTAGATTTTCGCTTATTGTAGGTACAACTAAAAAGACTGGTAAGAAACGGATGAATTTTTCAACACCTGAAATTTTTTCGAAAGATATTTTGCCAAAGCATTTAAATTCAAAGATTGCAATTCTTTTTGGAGCTGAAGATTATGGTCTTTCCATGATTGAATTAAAAGAATGTAGTCATTTGGTATATATCCCAGTTTCAGAAGAATTTGGCTCTTTAAATTTATCTCAAGCTGTCATGGTTTTATGCTATGAAATGAGAAAAACTCTTGAAAATTTTGATTTTAAACATGATTATCAAAAGGCTTCTTCAGATGATATGGCAAGACTTTCAAAAGTTATTGATAAGGCTTTTAGTGATATTAAATATCCTATACCTTGTGGAACTTTCTCGCCGTTATCTCATCTTAAAGAAATACTTTCGAGGGCTTCACTTGAAAATTTTGAGGTGAACATGCTTATGGGTATGGCAAGACATGCTTCATATATAGGTAATAAATTTTTGAAGTGAGGTGTTTTTTGTTAATATTTTTAGGGCTTTCTTTTGTTTGTTGTTAGTTTTATTACTCATTAAACCTATTAATGGAAATGAAAAATCTTTTAAATTGGTTATTGAGGGAGACATGAAAGGGTTGGCATATTTGTATATACGCACCCAAGGAAGTAATGAAAATTATAATAAAATAAAAATTTTTCTTCCAGGTGTTGCTGAAATTGAAGGTATGCAATCTCGCGAAATATTTATAGAACAGCATTTATATTTTTTTGTTATAAAAAAGAGCGATGTCAAAGTTATATCATTACCTCAATTGTACCCTGTAAAGATGAATTATCATTATGAAGTTGATAATTTTAGAATTTTTGCTTCTTGTTTTATTCTTTTGGGATTTTATTCTTTAAACAAATTTGTTTTTAAGTTTAATCTTTTTAGTAATAAAAAAGAATGTATAAATGGAAAATATTTTCTTCAAAATATAATAGGGGAAGGAGGGATGGCTACTGTATATAAAGCTATAGATACTCATGGTAAGATATATGCAATAAAAATTCCACATACTTTTTGTTTGAATAATGATATATCTTATAAACGTTTTGTCCATGAAGCTCTAATTGTTTCGAGATTAAAACATTCTTATATAACATCTGTTTTGGATTGGTCAACAGAAAAAAATTCAACTCCTTTTATCTGTATGGAGTATATTGAAGGCAAAACTATTGAAGAATTAATTAAAAATGATAGTGATTTAAAGAATAAAATTATTTATTATGTGATTAAGATAGCAGAAGCACTTTCCTACGCACATTCTCAAAATGTAATTCACAGGGATATAAAGCCTTCAAATATAATCATAACTTCAGACGGTAATGTAAAGTTGACAGATTTTGGAATAGCAAGAGCTTTTGATTTGACGAGTGTTACAGTTTCAGATTCTTTTGTTGGTACTCCTATTTATATGGCTCCTGAACAAATAGATGGAAGTAAGGTTGATTGCAGGGTTGACTTATATTCACTTGGAATCATATTATATGAAGTATATTCAGGTAAGAAACCTTTTGATGATTCGGATCCTATGATGGCTGTTATGAAAAAAATGGCAAATGAGGCTGAAGATATTTCAACTATTGTTGAAGTTAAGGAACCTATAAATAATATTATAATGAAGTTAATAAAGAAAAATCCCAATGATAGATATCAAACAGCAGATGAACTTATAAATGATTTAAGTAAAGTAAAGTTTTGTAAAGATTTTTTAGAAAATGAAATCAAATATTAAAGATATGTAATATTTTTGTAATGAAATTTTAATATTTAATTTTTATACTTATAACAAGAAAAAAATTAAATATTAAAATATTTAAAAAACAATATAAGGAGAATTAAATAAATGAAGAAAATAACATCACTTCTTTTGGCTGGTATTGTTGCTATGGCTTTTGCTGCTACTGTAGATGCTGCAACCACTACAAAAATGAAAGCTCCAGAAGTCAAGAATAAAGTAAACACTGTTTATGCACCAACAAAAACTGTAAATAATAGTGTTAACTATGGTTATTCATCATATTTTAGAGACAGTGCTGCAAAGATGGATAACTACAAAAGTGGTATGTCTGGTTGGAATTTTTCTACAAGTTCAGTATATCAATCAAGTGGAAATCATACTTGGAGAACTGATGTATATACAAGAAGTGAAGATAATGTAATAGATGTTTCTTCTACTTCAGAAGTTTCTTATGCAATGGTTGATGGTGTTCTTACCCCTGTTGTAAATAATGTTGTTACAGTAACAAGACAAATCACAAATTACACAACAACTGTTACAGGAGACGGTGAACCAATAACACTCGACACAACAAATACAGGTAAAATCACAACAGCAAGAAATGAATGGCTTAGACATTCACCAGCATTCTATGGTGAGTTTGCTTCAAAGTTTGATTTCACAGGCGACGGTATTCCAGATAATTGTGAATGGGTTGCTGACAATCCAGATGCTCTTCTCTGTATGCCTGTAAAAGGTCAGATTAATGGAGTTACAGAACTCTTTGGAGATCTCGGTGGATATGCAAATGGTTTTGACAAACTTTCAGTCCTCTGTGACAAAGATGGAAATGGTATTGTAGAAGGTGAAGAACTCAATGGTCTTATGCTTTGGGTTGATTCAAACAGAAACGGAATCGCTGATGCAGGCGAATTGAAAACTCTTGAAAGCTATGGAATCACAAAATTCTATACAGAACACAAGAATTTTGTTGGCAAATATGAGACATCAGATGGTCAGACACACACAATGTGGGCATGGTTCCCAAGCCTTAGACAATAATTAATTTTTGATTGACAGCTTAGGCGGTTGTTTTATAAATGACCGCCTTTTTTGTTTTAGTTTATAAAAATAAAAAGGTATTTGCTAATTAGTCTCTAAATATAAAAATAGAAATTTATAAAAAATTTCATGCACTCAAATTGAAGGAGGAAAACTTAAGCTCTTAAAAATATAGATAAATATAGTAAAAAGTGTTAAACTATACTCATATAGATTATACAGAGGATAAAG
>JBGUKW010000166.1:0-11165 GCA_045114665.1 Candidatus Xenobia bacterium
TCCTCTGTATAATCTATATGAGTATATTTTAACACTTTTTACTATATTTATCTATATTTTTAAGAGCTTAAGTTTTCCTCCTTATATATCTCAAATATATATCTTGTTTAACTTCGTTAAATATTTTTTTACACCTTTTACATATCTAGTAGAAATAATATAATTTTTATTCTTGTATATTCAAGATTTCAGCTCACATTTTTTATATTATGAAAGGAATTTTTATTTTCTCTGTTTAAAAATAAAATTAGTATATTTCTGTTTATTTAGTGGAGATTTTTATGAAGGTAAACGTAGAAGTTTTGAGTGGACCATCAGATGGAGAAAGTTTTTCTTTTAGAAATTCTTTTTCCATTGGGCGTGATAGTTCTTCTGAGTTATCATTGTCTCTTGATAAATTTATATCTCGTCACCATGCAAAGATTTTTTTAAATGACAATGAATGTGTTCTTGAAGATTTAAACAGTACAAACGGAACTTTTGTTGACAATAGTCGTTTGTCTGGAAAGACAAGACTTTCTAAAGGACAGGTATTCAGAGTTGGAAGAACTTGGCTTCAAATAGCTTGGTAATTTTTTATCCTTAACAATGCGAAGGAGTTTTTTATATGATAAGTGCTACCATAGGTCGTTATCAGATTGTTGAAGAGCTTGGAAGAGGTGGAATGGGAATCGTATATAAAGGACACGATCCTGTTCTTGAAAGACCTGTTGCCATTAAAATTTTGTCTCAGGAACTTGTTCAAAATTCTGAGGCAAAAGATAGATTTATCAGGGAAGCTCAGGCTTCTGCAAGATTAAATCATCCAAATATAACAGGTATCTATGATATAAATGAACATGAAGGTATATATTACATTGTTTTCGAGTTTATATCTGGAAAAAGTATGGATAAAATATTAAAAGAGCATGGTTCTTTTAGTTATGTAGATGCCATTAAATTATTTATACCTGCAGCTCAAGCTCTTGAATATGCCCATGAACATGGAATTGTTCACAGAGATGTAAAGCCTGCAAATATAATGATAACAGAGGAACAGAATGTAAAGGTTTCTGATTTTGGTATAGCTTGGGTTGAAGCTTCAAATACAATAACAAAACCTGGTGAAATTATTGGTTCTTTCTATTATTTCTCTCCTGAACAGGCAAGAGGTGAAAAAGTAGATAGAAGATCAGATATTTATTCACTCGGAATTGTTCTCTATGAAATGGTAACTGGCAAAATGCCTTTCATTGCAGACAACCCTGCTGCACTCATACAAATGCACTTGACAGCAGAGCCTGATCCTCCAACTATGTATAATAGAGCATTGCCAAGACAGATTGAAGACGCTATTTTAAAGGCAATGAGGAAAGATCCTGCAGATAGATTCCAAAATGTAAAGGAATTTATAGAGGCTCTTGCTCCAAAGGAAGAAAATACAAATAATGAATTTTTTAAGACAAAGATTTCTCCAACAGAGGCTTCTTTACATAATGTTTTGGGAAATAATTACTACAAACAGGGAAAACTTGACCTTGCTATTCTCGAATGGGAAAAAGCAACGGTTTTAGACCCTTATAATGCACTTACTCACAACAATTTAGGTACTGCTTATGACGGTCTTGGAAAATTGGACAATGCTGTTACTGAATATGGAAAAGCTGTTGATTTGAATCCAAATAACTTTGTTGCTCACTATAATTTAGGCTCTGCTTATTACAGAAATAGCGATCTTCCACATGCAATAGAGGAATACAAAAAAGTAACTGTTTTGAATCCAAAATTTGCTCCTGCATATTACAACTTAGGAAATGCACTTTATAAACAGGGCAAAATTGACGAAGCTATTGAAGAGTGGCAGAAGGCTCTCATCATAAATCCACAGTTTGCCGAAGTTCTTTATAATTTAGGAAATGCCTATAACAAAAAAGGCAGAAAAGAAGAAGCTGAGTCATATTGGGAGAAAGCTCTTGAGATCGATCCTCAATTTGCTGTTGCCACATATAATATGGCAAATAGAGAAATGGAAAATGGCAATACAGAAAAGGCTGTTGAAATGTTCCATAAAGTTCTCGAATTAAATCCAGACTTTGCAGAAGCTCATTACAATCTCGGTAATTATCACTATTCTGTTGGTCAAATGGAACAGGCTATTGAGTGTTGGGAAAAAGCTGTAAAAACTAAATATGGCTTTTGGAAAGCACATTACAACCTCGGAAATTCGTATTATCAGATACAGAATTTTGACGAAGCTGTTCTTCAGTGGCAAAAAACGATTCAGTTTAAAGAAAACTATTGGCAGGCGCACTGGAATATAGCAAATACTTATTACTATGACAAGATGTTGACAGAACCAGCTGTTCTCGAATGGCAGGAAGTTACTAGAATAAAACCAAACCATTGGCAGGCATTCTACAATTTAGGTGAAGTCTATCTAAATGAAGGCAAAATAGAGCTTGCAATTTTGGAATGGGATAAAGTTGTTTCTTTGAATCCTAAATTCTGGCATGTATTCCACAATTTGGGTACTCTATTTTATAAACAGGGGAAACTTGAACAGGCAATGGCATATTGGACAAAAGCTGTTGCATTGATGTTGTTCTCATTTTAAGTTTTTTAGGTTATTTTATGTGTTTAAAATCCTCTTTAGATTCGATTGAATGTAGAGATTTGCTTTTGTCTTTGACTAATGACAAATTATATTTAGTTATGGATAAAGATGAATTTCCAGAGATCGTATTTAAAAAAACTCCAGAAGTATCTATAAAAATTGATTCTGTTGAAGATTTAGCGTATGCTAAGAAGGTTATAGAAGATTTTTTTTGTAGAAAAAATTGGAATAAAAATAAAATATTCGATATCATTATTTCAGTTTCTGAAGCTGTATCAAATGTATTAAAACATGCTCAAAATGGCAATATAAATATATATTATGAAGATGATTCTGCGTATATTTCTGTATCTGATAGTGGAGAAGGAATAGAAATTGAAGATATCCCACGGCTCATTCAAAAAGGCGAATCATCAAAAGCTTCTTTGGGTATGGGATTTTCAATAATTATTGAATTATCTTCTGCTGTCTGGATTCATACAAATTCAAATGGTACTATTTTAATAATAATGATAGAAAAGTTTTAATTATCCTCTTAATTATTTTAGAAACATAATTTGAAGTAATTTTAGAGGTAAAATATATATTAAATATTTAAGGAGTTAGGCAATGGAAAAAGAAAGAAAAGTAATAGGCGTAATGGATCCTAACTATTATGCTTTTTTAGTTACTCTTGAAAGGCTTATTGCACATGCTTGCCCAAGTACTGTCTATAATGGCAAAGAATATGAAATAGCAACAAAGAGAATGAAATGTCATCCTTATGATGTTCTAAATGCCTGGACAGAAACAAGTGTTATTATGAACAGAGGAGCTCACTGGAATCGTCATAGAGGCAGTTTTTTTGAGATCTTATGTCCAAAAACACATTTGATTTACAATATGTTCAGTTTCAAAGCCATTGACAAAAATGCTGGATATGGAATGATGAACAATATCGGTTTAAAAGTTCCTCCAACATGGGCAATCCCTCAAAAAGATTACTCAAAAATGTTCGAAGGTTCTAAGTCAAATCTTCAAAAAGACCTCATTTTCGAAGACCATGAATTTTTCGATCTCGAAAAGATAGGTGAAGCTGTAGGTTATCCTGCATTTTTAAAACCACAAGATGGTGGTGGTTGGATCGGTGTTACAAAGGTCAACAATTATGAAGAATTGCAAAAAGCCTATGACGAATCAGAAGACAAGCCAATGAACCTTCAGAAAGCTGTTGACTATAGAGAGTTCTGCAGAAGTGTTGGAGTTGGTCCACAGATTATGCCAATGCACTACAATGCTTCAGCAAAATATTCACATGACCGCTATTTGAGAAATGAACATCAAGCTATTGATTTCAACTTCCTTTCACCAGAAGAAGCTGTTGAAATTAGACAGCTTACAAAGATTATAAATGCCTTCTATGGTTGGGATCACAACTCTTGTGAATCTCTAATCACAGATGATGGTGACATATTCATTATTGATTATATTAACGCATATCCTGATAGCTCATTGACATCACTTCACTTTTACTTCCCTGGTTTGGTAAAAGCTATGGCAAAATGGCTCATTTACTGTGCTGTAGTTGGTAGAAAGAATGGCTACAACTTTATGGATAATTGGCCAAAATTCTATGCAGTAAGAGAACAAGGTCTCAAAGAAGGTTGGGACTACAACAAGTTCCTTGATGAATATGAAAAGATTGCTGATGAATATTGGCACACTGATGAATTTGAAAAATTCTGTTCAAAGAGTCTTGCAGATTTTGATGAAAAAGCTCTTGATTTCTTTGCTTCAGAAGAATTTGATTCAATACTTCAGGAAGATGTAAAACGCTTCTTCAGAATCGAATCTGAAAGACCTGCAAAATATGCACATTATAGAGGCATTATGGATTTCTGGGTTCACTGTGAAAAAGAACGCCTTGGCAAATAGAACATTTTAAATGATATTTTGAGTTTGTAGGTATAACAAAAATATACCTACAAACTTTTCTTTGCATTTTATAAAAAGATTTTAGACAGTAATAATAAGAAAGGACTTAAAAAGCGATGACATGTGATTTTGAGAAAAGCCCTGTTTATGGACTAAAACCAGAGCTATTTTGGAAACATTTTTTTGAGATTACTCAAATTCCAAGACCTTCAAAACATGAAGAAAAAATAAGAGAATATTTGGTCAATTTTGCAAAATCAAAATCTCTTGATTATACTGTTGACAAAATCGGAAATGTTATCATTCGCAAACCTGCTTCAAAAGGCTATGAAGATGTACCTGGTGTCATTCTTCAGGGACACATGGATATGGTCTGTGAGAAGATAGGGGACAAAGAGTTCGATTTTATGACACAGCCTCTCGAATTAGTAAAAGAAGGAAATATAATAAGAGCCAATGGAACAACACTTGGCTCAGACAATGGTGCAGGTGTATGTGCTGGTCTTGCTGTTCTTGAAGATGATTCTATTGAACATCCAGCTCTCGAATGTTTCTTTACTGTTGATGAAGAAACAGGAATGACAGGTGCAAAGAATTTAGAGGCAGGTCTTTTAAAGGGTAAATATCTTTTGAATCTTGATTCTGAAGATGAAAATATAATGTTTATTGGTTGTGCTGGTGGAATTGATACATTCCTTGAGTTTGTTCCAGAATGGAAAGAAGATTGCAAAACTTGTGAGAATGGCGGAGCTAAGATTACTATAAAAGGTCTTAAAGGCGGTCATTCAGGTATGGAGATAAATGAGGGAAGAGCAAATGCTCTAAAACTCATTGCAAGATTTTTATTCAATTTAAGAAAAGTTGAAGATATTAAGTTTAGAATTTCTTCTATAATTGGTGGAAATAAACACAATGCAATTCCAAGAGAAGCAGAAGCTGTAATATGCACACATGATTTTGAAAAAGTAAAAGCAGAAGCTGAGAAATGGCAGAAAATTTTTGCTGAAGAATTTAAATATGTGGAAGATGGAATTGAAATTATTGTTGAAAAAATTTTCAATGTTGAAAAAGTTATGGCAAAAGAATCTGCTGATAAACTTGTCAATACTATTTTGGCAATTCCTCATGGAGTTATAAGAATGGACAGAGCCGTAAAAGGACTTGTCGAAACTTCTACAAATTTGGCTATTCTCTCTAAAGAAGGCGATAATTTCAAGTTTGAAATGTCTCACAGAAGTTCTTATGAATCTGTTAAAAGAGCAGTTTGTAATAGAACAGAAGCTCTTGGAAATATCATTGGTTTGAAGTATTCTGAAGATGAAGGATATCCAGCATGGCAACCTAACTTTGAGTCAAAACTTTCGAAAATAGCTCAAAAGGCATATAAAGACAGTATTGGAAAAGATATAATTATTACTGTTATCCATGCAGGTCTTGAATGTGGTATCATAATGGAAAAATATCCTGGAATGGAAGCTGTTTCATTTGGTCCAACATTGAGAAATGTCCATACACCTGATGAGCATATCGAAATCGAATCAGTAGAACATTTCTTCAAATTCCTTGTCAAATTGCTTAAAGATATGAAGAATATTTAAAACATTATTTGATGAATAAAAAAAGCGGTTTAGATTATTAATCTTTACCGCTTTTTTTTATAATTTATTGTAATAAATACGAGTTAAGCCTACAGGCATTTTTTGTCCACACATTTTCATAAATTTATTTAAATCAGTTGATTTATATATAATTTTAAAATTATTGCAATGTTCTATTTCTATACCACCCTTAGTTTTTATACCGAGAAGTTCTGCTGAGTCTAAATTATCTCCACTTCCAGGTTTAAAGTTTGGGTCTGATCCATAAGTAACAAGTACTCCATTTATCGTAACATCATTGTGTTCTGCGTCACATTTGAAGCCTCCATAGGCATATATAATGCCATTAAAACTTGAAGGAGATTGAGATTCAATTATAATATTTTTAGCCTCTTCAGGCATATAATAAGAAGTATGGACAAAACCAAATTTGTCAATATATGTTGTCATGCGGGCATTTTTGTAAACAACATTTCTCAATAATTCTCGTGTTTCTGTAAGAGTATATCCATAATATTTTGTCATACAGTCTTTTAATAACATTTTTTTATCATCAAAATCTTTTGATACTCTATCTTTATCTGCATCTGTAATTTCAACTTCAGTATTTAAGGCATTATTTGTTAATGACCAGTAGGATGATGCTGATTTATTGCTCAAAACTTCTCTTATTTTTCGATATAATTCAGTTAGGTCTCCCTTCCCTTCTGGATTTCCCATTTGTATAGTCCCTTTTGAATACAATGCAAGTTTACTGTTTGGTATTGTTATAGTTTCTGTTTTGGAATCGCCATCACTATCGTGAGTTGTATGTGTATATTTTTTGTCTGTATTTAATTGACTGCCAGCTTTAAAATATATACTTCCACAAGATAATATTTGACCTGTGCCAGATAATTTTCCATTTATTGATACATAACCTTTGGTATATAGCATTGTTGTATCTTCGTATTCATTTTTATTTGCAATTAGCAATAATTGTCTTTCTGATAAACCGTCATTTTTATCATAAAAAGTCAAATCAGTTGAAGTTGTTTCATCTATGTTAAATTCATTATCATCATTATTTTTTGTCAGAGTAAATAAATTAAAATATTCTTCATTATCTGAATTTGGATCTGTTTTAACAGATTTTTTTAATGTTATTACTGGGGTTAACTTGTCGTTTATGTCTTCTGTTTTTATATTGAATATTTTTGATTCTTCATTTGGTTTATTTGAAGCTAATATATCTTTTTTGACTTCCTCATCCGTTGAAAGATCATTTATATTTTTTATAAATTCTTCTATTAAGCCTCTATCTGATTTTTTATGAGCTAAAAGTTGTTTACCTTTATCGCTTAAAACAGTATTTACTACCTTTCCCTTTTTATTTTTTATAGGTATTGTATTTTCTTCTATTATCTTGTTTTCTTGTTGCTTTTGCTTATCTTTGGCTTTCTGCAAATCTTCTTTAAATTCTTGTTTCGAAAATTGACCATCTCTTTTCATATAATTTTTATTTAATCTACAAAGTGTATAGTATTTGCCTGTTTCTGTTTCTTCTAATATTGCGACATAACTTCCACTCTTTATTTTTTCAACCATTTGGCTTCCGTCTTTATCTTTTTTCGCTTCTTGTTTTTTTCTTATGTTCTCTACATCATTCCATGTTATTTTGGGAAATTCGTCATCTTTAGAACTTGGATATTTTTCAAGATTTAATCCATATGTTCTTTTGAAATCATTTGTTGACATTTTATTTGTTGATAGTGTTTTATTTTCATCAATTTCATCAACAATTTTTATTTCTTTACCAAAATAAATCTGTCCATTATCTCCTAAGGAAATAGGACAAGAAGAAGTATATTTTTTTATTGATTTTTCAAAAGGGTTAGATGATGAAGCATCTGAATAGCTAACATCACTTTCTTTTCTGTCTATATTTATATTTCCTTTACAGTAGATTTCAGATTTTCCATTAGAGTTATTAGAACATTTAAAAAGAGATTCATTACCAAGAAGTGTTAAGTCAATATTTCCTCCTGCATATATGCCTGAATTAAATCCGTTTCCATTATTTGCAATTAGCATTGTTTCAATAACAGATCTGTATGGACCAGATCTGCCGTCAGATACAATATATATTCCAGGAGAGGCAATAAGAGTTTTATAAGTAATTGGTTTATTACTTACAATAAATGTTTTTTCTGCATCGGCGATTTTTTGATTTTCTATGTTTTCTAAATAAATTTGATCTATATCGCTTTTTTTCATATAAGAATATGAACAATATGACAAATTTTTAGGTTCAGAAGGAAAATTAATTGGAACTATTGATATATCATTAGAACCCAAGACGGGGTCTTCTCTTGTTGAAAAATATATACAAAATTCTTCTGCATCTGTTGCTGATTTTCCGTTTATATAATATCCTTTTCCGCCATCATGTTTAGATGTTGTTACTGTGAATTTTCCAAATTTTTCTGTGCCTGTTTCATTATTATTTGTTGTCGTAGCATTAAAAAAAGGCCAACCTAAATCTGATTTCAATTTGTATTCACAATATTGAATTCCTGCTTCAGCAGCCCAATATGCTTTATTTTCACTTGTAAATTTTTTAGATAAAAAAAAGCTATTGTTTAAGTTTGCTACTGCTGTAAGTAAAAATATACTTATCAAAACTGCAGTAACAAGAACAGACATTAATAAAACACCTTTTTTATTCTTTTCCTTCATTATTTTCTACTTTCTAATTGTTTTTTGAATGTACCATAAATTCAATATTTTCAACAAATTTTTTATTTTTAGATTTTGTGAAATCCGTAGTACCATACTCAACCTTTTTTTTGATTTCATCTTTTTTTACTTTTGACATTTTAATTTTTACATTGTTTGCATTTGTTGTTATATCCATATCAAAAATATCTTTAGCTATAACTCTTTTTTCAATAAATTTAATAACAGGAATTTTATTAAATCCTTTAATTTCAGTTTCAAATTCACTTGGAAAAAAATTACTATCTATTGATAATGTATATTCTGATATATGGTCGCAAATATTAGACAATGCTTCTGACAAATAAGCTGCATCATTGTAAGCCGTATATTCATATATCAATCTGATCAAATTTTTGTCTGAACAAAATTTGTAAGCTTCATTTTTTAATTGACTTTCTTTATCTACATAATAATTTTTTGTTTTACATTCAGGACAGTCAGGATTAGTGCAGTGTAAATAATAAAAATATACTCTTTGCCAATTGAATTTATTGCCTTCACTTTTCATCTGTCCATTTGTATCTGTCGGAATAGGGAAGATCATCCATCTTGCTTTTATATCTTTTAAATATATTTTATAAGAATATACATATCTTGAATCAGTTATTGAAAGTTCTTTTTGCAGATGTGTATATGTTTTTAGAAATTGATTATTCATAGATTGCTTAGATGATGAAGCATTGAATAGTTGAAAAAATCTTGCTGATATGTGAAACATCAATACCATTAGTAATCCAAATACTACAATTGATATCAATGTTTCAAGAAGTGTAAAGCCTTTTTTATTGTTCATATTTTTATTTTTTTATAGTTTATTTTATATGTTATTTTAGCATATTTTTTTACAAAAGGCAATGTTTAGACAAGAACAATATCTTGTTATATTAGATAATGCTGGATTTTTTTTTGAGTATAAAAAAATATGGGGCTGTGAAAAAATAAAATAAATTATTTACTTTTTTCATAGCCCCATATTTTAAGTTATTTTTTAGTTATTAGTTAAGTAGGTTATAAATCCAAGAACCAGCTTTATCACCAAAATTTGTCAAAACATTATCAGTTGCCACTGCAACAACAGCGTCTTTTACTTCTTTCCCAGTTTCAACAGCTGATTCTATTCCATTTGCTACATTATTTACTGTTGAATTATAGCCATTTTTTACCATTTTACCAGCTTCTTTAGCTGTTCCAACAACAGTGTCTTTTACTTTTTCCCCTTTTTCAACAGCTTTTTCTATCTTTTTTGAAGTGTCTTTTACAGCTTGGTCATAAGTTCCAGATACAGTATCGCTTACTTCTTTAGCTGTTTCTACTCCTTTTTTAATTGTATTTGCAGTAACTTTTCCAATAAATGCTCCTGCTTCAGCTCCAGCATATCCACCGAATTCAGTTATAGGATCGTATCCTTCCGTTGCAGTATAATATAAAGAGACAGGATTTAGTTTTAAAAGTCCTGCAAGGACTGAACCTAACATTCCGCCTCCTTTAGCACCAGTTTTAATAGCTTCATTTCTTATATTGTCTTTTCCATCTATGCGATCTGCTTGGGTAGTTCTAAGGTCAGATACTTCTTCACCTTTTTCATAACCACTTTTTAGATTAATTCCAGCATTAACAAATGGAAAGACTTTTTTTATAAATTTTTGACCTTTACCTACCATGTTTTTTACAGAATCTGCTAATTTTTCTCCATTATTATAATTATAACCATTTATTTCCAGTTGCCTTTGAGTTTGATAAGCAAATTGATTGACTTCCATTTTTTACCTCTTAAAATTTTTGAAATATTCTGAATTTTTTACAGTAATATTTAAAAAAAATCTGCCTATAATTGGTTATTATTCTCCCTAATTATAGGAAGATTTATTATTATTTTTAGTTGTTATGATTTACAATAACCTTCCCATTTTTGAAATGGAGATGAACCACTTGAAGGACCAGATATATCTAAAGGTATGTCATATACATGATGATATTCTCCACCATTTGCTTCGCATTTTTCTTTATCAGTTTGAGGTTTTGCTTCTTCTTTAGGTTTGCTTCCATCTAAAATATCATTAACTGTAGTTCCGATACCTTGATTTGGCTTTTCTGATTCAGTACCAATACTTGGAGTGGTTGCCTGTGGTTTTTCTTGTGCTTGTTGGCTTATTTGAGTATGATCAGCTATACATTGACCGTAGTTGCGTAGTGCTCCTACTGGATCTGTTGTGACATGTATTCCTTCCATACCACCTGAAACTGTGGTGTTGTTTGCGATTGCTTCAGATTGACATTGTTGGTGTATAGCATTTGTAGTT